>JAFQVZ010000315.1 GCA_017407765.1 Clostridia bacterium
GATATGCGCTCAGCGGCATATTCACATGACACCGGAAGATGCAGAGCGTGTGGGTGTGCGAGATAAACAGGAAGTCAGAATGCAGGTGTTTACAAAACGACCGCTGGTTTTTGAGGACGTACAGGTGCGGGTCAGCGATAAGTTTGACACTTATGTGCATCTGGACTATGACGAGGCGAATGCCTGCGGATGGGAGTCGGGTGACCTCGGGAGGATTTTGCTGTGATACGTGCGCTGCTGATTGGAAAACAGCCTGCCTGCGATTTGGGATACGAGTATGTTTCCGAAGGTGCGTGTGATGTTGTAGTCATAGGGTCGCTGAGTATAGGTGAGCTTCTTAAGTTTCGCGATGAGCGGGTGCTTGAGGCGCTGGCGCAGGGAAAGAGTGTGTATCTTTATACCCCTGGACTTCCGGAAGCGCCTAAAAACAGAGCGCTCTCCGCTGCTTTAAGCTCTGCTCAAAGGGACCTTAAAAACTGGGGCGTACTGTTCACAGACGGAGGCAGGCGTAGACTTGTCACGGCAGAGGACGCAAGAGAGCTCAGACGTATGGGAAAAATGCCTGCGCTGGGAGCTGTGCTGACACCTCTTGCCAAGGAGATTCTGGAGGGAAAGCAATGAAAATCGGCACTGTCACAGGATCTGTATGGGCGACAAGAAAAGTGCAAAGCCTTCAGGGACAAACCTTTCTGATTGTAAAAACCGAACGGGATGAGTTGGTGGCGGCAGATTGTGTAGGTGCAGGAGCAGGAGACAGGGTGATGGTGGTTTTCGGCACCGTTGCCCGTCACTTTTGCGATAATGCGCCCGTGGATGCGGCTGTTATAGCCATTGTAGATACAAAAAAGGAGTAGATATAAATGTCTGCACATGAAATTGTAATTGCTGTAATGGCGATTTTTGCGTTGCTCGGTGCAGTGGACAGAATTATAGGTAATAAATTCGGCATTGGGCAGGAATTTGAAAACGGAATACTTGCCATGGGATCTCTTGCCGTGGCGATGCTTGGTATAATCGCGCTTGCGCCTGTGCTCGCATCACTTTTGCGCCCTGTTATAGTTCCCGTGTTCGGCTTGTTCGGCGCTGACCCTGCGATGTTTGCAGGAACCATCCTCGCCTGTGATATGGGCGGAGGCGCGCTGGCTGTTGAGATGGCAAGCGATCCCGACGCTGCTATGCTGGGTGGTGTGCTCACGGGATCTATGCTTGGCGCGACAATAGTTTTTACTATTCCTGTCGCAATGGGTATTTTAAACCCTGAGGACAGACCTGCCATGGCAAAGGGTATACTGTGCGGCATCGTCACCATACCTGTAGGTGTATTTATCGGAGGCGTTGTGGCAGGATTTAATATTGTAAGGGTGCTGAAAAACCTTATACCTATCGTTATAATAGCAGCGTTTATTGCACTGGGGCTTTGGAAAGCGGAACGCGCTATGGTAAAGGGCTTTTCTGTGTTTGGCAAAGTTGTCGTAATCATTATAACGGTAGGGCTGGCAGCGGCTATCGTCGAGGAGCTGACGGGCTTTGTGATAATACCGGGCTTGGCGCCGCTGTCCGAGGGCTTTGCTACGGTAGGCGCAATTGCCATAGTTCTTGCAGGTGCATTCCCGCTTGTTAATGTAATAACAAGACTCTTGAGAAAGCCGCTTATGAAGCTTGGAAGCAAGCTGGGCATAAATGATGTGGCGGCTGCAGGACTTATCGCCAGTTTGGCAAATTCCATTGCCACATTTGGTATGGTAAAGGACATGAACAGGCGCGGAAAGGTGCTGAATATTGCCTTTGCGGTTTCCGCAGCCTTTGTATTTGGTGACCACCTTGGCTTTACTGCAGGCTTTGCACCCGAAATGCTGCCTGCGATGATAGTAGGCAAACTGACAGCAGGAATCAGCGCTGTGGCGGTGGCGATGCTTCTTACGAAAAAAGAGCGGGATATGGGAATATAAAAAACAGCAGGGAACCCCTGCTGTTTTTTTATACATTATATATAGTGTATAGAAAATTATCTAAAAAGATATATCGTCACGGGAGAAAGCCTGCTTAAGTCTTGTCAGGGCTTTCTTTTCGATGCGCGAAACATAGCTTCTGCTTATGCCGCAGATTTCAGCGGTTTCGCGTTGGGTCTTTGGTTTTATGCCGCCCAAACCGTAGCGCAGGGCTATGATTTGCTGCTCGCGCTTTGTAAGCGTCTGCTCCACGTAACGAAGAAGCTGCTCCCGGGTTTCTTTGGCACTGATGCTCTCCAGAAGATCCTCGTCGGAACTGACGGTGTCCATAAGTGACAGAGCGTTGCCGTCTTTGTCTGTGTCGATAGAATCCGAAAGGGAAAGATCGCCTGCGCTTTTCTTGAGACTTCGGAAATACATCAGTATCTCGTTTTCGATGCAGCGCGAGGCATACGTGGCAAGCCTTACGCCCTTGTCGGGGCGGTAAGTCGACACGCCTTTTATAAGACCGATAGTGCCGATAGATATAAGGTCGTCCTGATCTCCGCTTTGAGTGTAGTATTTTTTGATGATGTGAGCGACCAGGCGTAGGTTGTGTTCGATGAGCTTGTTTCTGGCGCTTTCGTCACCCTGAAGAAACAGATCTACATATTTTTGCTCGTCGCTTGCCGACAGGGGCTTTGGAAAAGAGTTGACGGTGTCCGAAAGCCTGAGCATTAAAAGCGGACTTGCGGCAAGCAGACCCAAAAAGATAGAAAACATTAAAATATGGCCTCCTACATTATAATATATAGGAGTATACGAAGGGCGGATTTGTCCGTATTCGCAATAAAGTAAAATGCACAAGTTGAAAAGACAGAAAAAGTGATGTATAATTCTCAGCATAACGCAGACCCGGAGGGAAGTTGAAAAATGGAAAGAAGAAACGAAAACTTTCGCAAACGCAGAAGTTATTATGATGACTATAAGAAAACCGCGTCAGGCGAGTACATATACGCAGGGCTGCGCTATGAATATGTAAGCAAGACGGGCAAAACACGCGCTGCGTGGATGCGTGATATGCTGCTTATGTGCATTGCAGCGTTTGCAATTGTGTTTGTGCCGGGATTTTTGCATGTACCGGGACTTAACAACTGCGCGTATGTTCTGCTGCCTTACGGAGTGGGCATAATTGCCGCGGGATACCTCGTTGTGATTACAGCAAGACTTGCGATGGCAAAGGATGACATCAAGGCCTGGGAATACGACCGATCTATAAAAGCCTTTCCCGGCGGCACGGTGTTTTTGCTTGTTATGTGTACTGCAAATATTATCTGCGAGATCGTTTGTGTTGCACTGAACGGAATCGGCGGAAAAACGGCAGAATTTATAATTTATCTTGTCTGTCAGCTCGCTGCAGGTGCTTTTGCGCTGCTGGTATCCCGTCTTGCCAAAAGTGTCAAATGGAAGGTTATTGAGAGTAACGGCATCTGAAATCCCAAATAATGTGGTTCGAAAATATACATTATAATACATATTGTGACTGCCCGCCTGTTAAAAAGGCGGGCAAATATTTTCGTTAAAACCATACAAATTTCATATAAAAAATTTAGTAAAAAGTCTGAAAAATCTATTGACATATTAAAAAGTTTCTGTTATTCTACTTAGGCACGTCGGGTGAAGAGTGCCCATTTACGTGCAAAAATTGCGATGATCCGGGAGATTGCAGGCTAGGCCTGGTCACTTCCGGGGAGTATGTCCGGTATCGACTCTTTTGTCGGTACGCAATCGGGCGGCTGAGAAAGTGCTGTATATTTAGCGTATATCGCTTGTGCAGGGACAAACCGGCCGGAAAAATGCTGATTTTCTGCCGGTTATTTTCTTGAACAGGAATGATACGCACGGTTACGTGTGCAGGATTTTCTCATCCGTACGGACTAAAATCACGGAACCCAATGCCGTGACAGAAGAAACGTACGTGTTAGGAGGACACACAATAATGGCATCCAAGAAAATGATCCGCATCAGACTCAAGGCTTATGATCACCAGCTCATCGATCAGGCAGCAAGCCAGATCGTTGAAACAGCAAAGCGCACAGACGCAAAAGTTTCCGGTCCTATTCCCCTTCCCCCACAGAAGGACGGAGTTACCATTCTCCGCGCGGTTCACAAGTATAAGGACAGCAGAGAGCAGTTTGAGAGAAGAACACACAAGAGACTCATCGACATCATGAACCCCACACAGAAGACTGTTGAGGCTCTCATGTCCCTCGAGCTTCCCGCAGGTGTAGAAATCGAAATCAAGCTGTAAACCGCAAAAACCCACATTAATTTGTATGAACCCGAATCGCCTGCAACTTGCGTGAACAGGCGGGGTCATGTTAGCAGCCTCTCGCCGATAAAGAGCGACGCGAGCTAACCAATAACCTATAAGGAGGAAATCATAATGAACAAAGCGATCATCGGAAAAAAGGTCGGCATGACGCAGATCTTCGATGATAAGGGCAAGGTCATTCCTGTAACAGTAATTGAAGCAGGTCCTTGCGTAGTAGTCCAGAAGAAGACTGTTGAGAACGACGGTTACCAGGCTGTACAGCTCGGCTTCCAGGCTACAAAGGAGCACAAGCTCTCCAAGCCCGAAGTTGGCCATCTTAAGAAGGCTGGCGTAGAGATGATGAAGTATCTGAAGGAGTTCCGTCTGGATGATACAGCAACAGGCGCACTGAACATCGGTGATGTAGTTAAGGCTGACGTTTTCGCAGCTGGCGACAAGATCGACGTAACAGGCATCTCTAAGGGTAAGGGTTATGCCGGCGTTATCAAGCGTCACGGCGCACATCGCACACCCACAACACACGGCGGCGGTCCTGTTCACAGACATGCCGGTTCCATGGGCGCTTGCTCTTCCCCTTCCAGAATCTTCAAGGGTAAGATCGGTGCAGGTCACATGGGTTGCGAGCAGGTAACAATCATGAACCTCGACGTAGTTAAGGTTGACGCAGAGCTGAACATGATCGCAGTTCGCGGCGCTATCCCCGGTCCTAAGGGCGGCGTTGTTTACCTGAAGAACACAATGAAGAACAACAGAGTTAAGAACACTGTCGTAACAGTAAGTACTAACCCCCAGAAGAAATCTGCCAGAGGCTAAGAAAGGAGAGAGTTATAAATGCCTACAGTTAAGGTTTACAATATGGCCGGCGAGGTTGTCGGTGAGGTTGAACTCTCCGAGGCCGTTTTCGGTATCGAGCCCAATGAGCAGGCTCTCCATGCTACAGTTGTTAACTATCTTGCTAACCAGAGACAGGGCACACAGTCCGCTCTCACAAGAGCTGAAGTCTCCGGCGGCGGCAAGAAGCCTTATCGCCAGAAGGGTACAGGCCGCGCTCGTCAGGGCAGCACACGCGCTCCCCAGTGGACACACGGTGGTATCGCATTTGCTCCCAAGCCCCGCAGCTATGCTTACTCTCTGAACAAGAAGCTCAAGAGACTGGCTCTTAAGTCCGCTCTCTCTGTAAAGGCTGCTGAGAATGCAGTTATCGTTGTTGACAGCCTCGAGATGGCTGAGATCAAGACAAAGGCTTTCAAGAACTTCCTGAACGCTGTTGGCGCTGAGGGTAAGGCTATGGTAGTTACACCCGAAGTTAACCAGAACGTAGTTATGAGCGCAAGAAACATTCCCGGCGTTCAGACAACAATCGCAACAGTACTGAGCACTTATGAGATCATGAACACAAGAAAGTTCATCGTTGATAAGGCAGCTCTCGCAAAGATTGAGGAGGTATACGCATAATGAAGTCTATGTACGATATCATTATTCGCCCCATCATCACTGAGCAGTCTATGGAACACACAGACCTTAAGAAGTACGTTTTCGAAGTAGCACCCGATGCTAACAAGATCGAGATCAAGGCTGCTGTTGAAGGCATCTTCGGCGTAAAGGTTGAGAAGGTTACCACCCTCAATATGCTGGGTAAAGAAAAGCGCACAGGACGCTATCCTGCAGGACACCGCAAGAACTGGAAGAAGGCAGTTGTTAAGCTGACCGAGGATTCCAAGACCATCGAGTTCTTCGAAGGAATGGTTTAAGGGAGGAAACGTAAATGTCTGTAAAAACATATAAACCTACCACTCCGTCGAGAAGACATATGTCCGTATCCGGCTTCGACGGAATTGATAAGAAGGCAAAGCCCGAGCGCAGCCTTGTTGAAGTTTTAAAGAAGCACGCTGGCCGTAACAGCTATGGCCGCATCACTGTTCGTCACAAGGGTGGCGGAAACCGCAGAAAGTACCGTATCATCGACTTCAAGCGTGATAAGGTAGACGTAGAGGCAACAGTACTCCGCCTTGAGTACGACCCCAACCGCAGCGCAAACATCGCTCTTGTTGAGTATGCTGACGGCGAGCGTCGTTACATCCTGGCTCCTGTAGGCCTGAACGCTGGTGACAAGGTCATCTCCTCTGAGAAGGCTGACATCAAGCCCGGCAACACACTGCCCATCTCCGCAATCCCTGTTGGTACAGTTATCCACAACATCGAGATCTACCCCGGCAAGGGCGGACAGCTTGTTCGCAGCGCCGGTGTTGCTGCTCAGCCTATGGCTAAGGAAGGCAGCATGGCTCAGGTAAGACTCCCCTCCGGTGAGTACCGCCTCATCCGCGTTGGCTGCAAGGCTACAATCGGTCAGGTCGGTAACATTGACCATGCAAACATCTCCATCGGTAAGGCTGGTCGTAAGCGTCACATGGGTATCCGTCCCACAGTTCGTGGTTCTGTTATGAACCCCTGTGATCACCCCCACGGTGGTGGTGAGGGTAAGAGCCCTGTTGGCCGTCCCGGTCCTGTAACTCCTTGGGGCAAGCCCGCTCTTGGTTACAAGACACGTAAGACCAAGAACCGCACAGATAAGTTCATCGTAAAGCGCCGCAACGCTAAATAATCAAAGGAGGTCAATATAATATGAGTAGAAGTATTAAGAAGGGCCCCTTTGCCGCTCCCGAGCTTTTAAAGAGGGTCGATGAGATGAACGCAGCAGGTGAGAAGAAAGTTCTCAAGACCTGGTCCCGTGCATCCACAATTTTCCCGTCCTTTGTAGGACACACAATCGCAGTCCACGACGGCCGCCGTCATGTTCCCGTATACGTTACAGAGGACATGGTTGGTCACAAGCTGGGCGAGTTCGCTCCCACACGTACCTATCGCGGTCATGCGGGCAGCAAGACAGGTAAGTAAGGAGGCAGACTGAAATGGAAGCAAGAGCACATCTTAAATATGCTAGAATTTCCCCCCGCAAGGTTCAGATAGTCTGCGACCTTATCAGAGGAAAAGACACAAAGACTGCACAGGCTATTCTTATGGCTACTCCCAAGGCAGCTTCCGAGCTCATGCTCAAGCTCCTGAAGAGCGCAGTTTCCAACGCAGAGAACAACCACAACATGGATCCTGAGAAGCTCTACGTTTCTGCAACATATGCTAACCCCGGTCCCATTCTGAAGCGTTTCATGCCCAGAGCACAGGGTAGAGCATACCGCATCAACAAGAGAACATCCCACATCACAATCGTTGTGGCTGAGAGAGACTAAGGGAGGAGGCAGAATATGGGTCAGAAAGTTAATCCCCACGGCATGCGTGTTGGCGTTATCAAGGATTGGGATTCCCGCTGGTACGCACGTGCTGACAAGGTCGGCGATCTTATCGTCGAGGATTATAACATCCGTAAATATCTTAAAGGACTTCTGTATGCTGCAGGTGTTCCCAAGATCGAGATCGAGCGCGACAGCGCAAAGGTTCGTATCTATATCCACTGCTCCCGTCCCGGTGTCGTAATCGGCAAGGGCGGCGCAGAGATCGAGAAGCTCAGAGCTGATGTTGAAAAGATGATCGGCAAGCCCGTAGCAATCAGCATTGTAGAAGTAAAGAGCCCCGACACAGATGCACAGCTCGTAGCTGAAAGCATCGCTGCAAAGCTTGAAAAGCGTATCGGCTTCCGCCGCGCTATGAAGAACGCAATGAGCCGCGCAATGCGTCTTGGCGTTCGTGGTATCAAGGTTATGTGCTCCGGCCGTCTGGGCGGTGCAGAAATCGCAAGAAGCGAGACATACCACGAGGGTACCATTCCCCTCCAGACAATTCGTGCTGACATCGAGTACGGTTTTGCTGAAGCAGCAACAACCTATGGCCGTATCGGCATTAAGGTTTGGATCTACAAAGGCGAAGTTCTCAGCCAGACACTTCGCACAACTCCCAGAACAATGGACCTCAACCGTCCTGCAAGAGATAAGCGTCAGGGCGAGCGTAGAGGCAGAGATAACCGCGGTCAGGGCGGCTACAACCGTGGCGGTCAGGGCGGCTACAATCGCAACCGCGGCGGTCAGGCTCCCAGAGAAGGAGGCGCACGCTAATGCTTATTCCTAAGAGAGTTAAATACCGCAGAGTACACCGTGGTCGCATGACAGGTAAGGCTATGCGCGGTAACAAAGTTAATTACGGCGAATTTGGCCTGATGGCCCTCGAGCCCTCCTGGATCACATCTAACCAGATCGAGGCAGCTCGTATCGCTATGACACGTTACACAAAGCGTGGCGGTAAGGTCTGGATCAAGATCTTCCCCGACAAGCCCGTAACACAGAAGCCTGCTGAAACTCGAATGGGTTCCGGTAAAGGTTCACCTGAGTACTGGGTAGCAGTAGTTAAGCCCGGCAGAGTCATGTTTGAGATCGCCGGCGTTTCCGAAGAGGTTGCACGCGAAGCTCTTCGTCTTGCAAGCCACAAGCTGCCCTGCAAGACAAAGTTTGTAAAGCGCGAGTCCGAGACAGGTGGTGAATAAGATGAAGGCAAACGAGGTACGTAATATGAGCGCCTCTGAACTTGAGGCAAAGCTTGTGGAGCTGAAGAAGGATCTTTTCTTCCTGAGAATGCAGCACGCAACAAATCAGCTTGACAACCCTGTTAAAATATCCCTGGTAAAGAAGGATATCGCCCGAGTCCAGACCATTATCCGCGAAAAGCAGCTCGAGCAGTAAGGAGGTAAGTTTAAATGAGTGAAACAAGAACAGCTTCCAGAAAGACAAGGGTTGGCAAGGTAGTCTCCGACAAGATGGACAAGACAATTGTCGTTGCTGTTGAAGACCGCGTAGCACATCCTCTGTACAAGAAGATCGTTAAGAGAACATATAAGCTTAAGGCACACGACGAGAACAACGAGTGTGGTATCGGTGACCGCGTAAGAGTCATGGAGACTAGACCCCTCTCTAAGGATAAGAGATGGAGACTCGTTGAGATTATTGAGAAGGCAAAGTAAGGAGGCGCCAATATGATACAGCAGGAATCTTATCTTAAGGTCGCCGACAACACCGGCGCCAAGGAAATCAAATGCATCAGAGTACTGGGCGGCTCCAAGAGAAAGTACGGCAACATCGGCGATGTTATCGTTGCTTCCGTTCGCAAGGCAGCTCCCGGTGGTACTGTTAAGAAGGGCGAGGTCGTAAAGGCAGTTATCGTTCGTACAGCTAAGGGTGTACGTCGTGCAGACGGCACATACGTTCGTTTCGACGAGAACGCAGCAGTCCTCATCCGTGATGACAAGAACCCCAGAGGTACTCGTATCTTTGGGCCCGTGGCTCGTGAGCTCCGTGACAAGGAATTTATGAAGATCCTGTCCCTTGCTCCCGAAGTAATATAGGAGGGCTTGAAGAATGAATATCAGAAGAGACGATACAGTAGTAGTACTGTCCGGCAGAGATAAGGGCGTTAAGGGCAAGGTTCTGTCCGCAGACCCCAAGTCCGGCAAGGTAATCGTTGAGGGCGTTAGCGTTGCTAAGGTCCATCAGAAACCCCGCCGTCAGGGCGAAGAGGGTGGCATCATCAAAAAGGAAACACCCATCTACGCTTCCAAGGTTCAGCTCTTTTGCTCCAAGTGCGACAAGGGCGTAAGAGTCGGTCACAAGATCGTAGACGGCAAGAAAGTCCGCGTCTGCAAGAAGTGCGGCGCAGAAATCTAAGAGGAGGAGAGACATAATGGCTAGACTTAAAACTATGTACCAGCAGGAAGTCGCTCCTGCTCTTATGAAGAAGTTCGGTTATAAGAGCGTTATGCAGATCCCCCGTCTTGACAAGATTGTCATCAACGTAGGCTGCGGCGACGCAAAGGACAACACCAAGGCTATTGATGCTATTGTGAAGGATATCACAGCTATCACAGGTCAGAAGGCTGTTGTTACAAAGGCAAGAAAATCCGTTGCTAACTTTAAGCTCCGTGAGGGCATGGCTGTTGGCGTAAAGGTAACACTCCGTGCAGACAAGATGTGGGAGTTCCTCGACAGACTGTTCAACGTAGCACTTCCCCGTGTTCGTGACTTCCGTGGTATCAGCGCAAACTCCTTTGACGGCCGCGGCAACTACGCTCTGGGTATCAAAGAGCAGCTGATCTTCCCCGAAATCGATTACGACAAGATCGAAAAGATCCGCGGTATGGACATCGTAATGTGCACAACCGCTAATACTGATGAGGAAGCTCGTGAGCTCCTGAAGCTCCTGGGTGCACCTTTCATTCAGGCATAAGGAGGTAGAGAGCAATGGCAAAGAAGGCAATGATCCTTAAGCAGCAGAAAGAGGCTAAGTTCTCTACTCGCCGCTACAACCGCTGCAAGATTTGCGGCAGACCCCATGCTTACCTGCGCGATTACGGCGTTTGCCGTATCTGCTTCCGTGAACTGGCTTACAAGGGCCAGATCCCCGGCGTTCGTAAGGCCAGCTGGTAAGGGTAGTAAGTATTACAATGTAAAAAGGTTGCGGTTCGTCCCGGGAAGATGGAGCGGCGTAAGCCGCTCGCATTCCCCGGATACCCCCGCAACTTAACGGGTCAAGCCCGTAACTTCTATAAGGAGGAATATTAACATGCAAATCACCGATCCCGTAGCAGATATGCTGACCCGCATCCGTAACGCAAACTCTGCAAAGCACGACACCGTGGATGTCCCCGCTTCCAACCTGAAGAAGGCCATCGCTCAGATCCTGCTGGAGGAAGGCTATATCAAGTCCTACTCCATCGTTGACAATGGCAACCAGGGCATCATCCACATCACTCTGAAGTACCTGGCAAAGAAGCAGCAGGTCATCTCCGGCCTGAAGCGCGTTTCCAAGCCCGGTCTGCGCATTTACGCCGGTGCCGA
>JAFQVZ010000316.1 GCA_017407765.1 Clostridia bacterium
GAATGGGTATATTGGTCAATCTTGCCGGGCTTATTATTATTTTCACTGTGCCTTTCTATGAAGGCGCAGCAGTTGGAAGCGGGATCGAAGAAATCCTCGCCGAGAAATATCCGTGGATCGGATCGCTCATTAAAAAACAGAAGGACAACAGTTTATTCGTAAGCTTTTTCCTGAGAGTGGTCAACTTTCTGCCGGGTGACATCATTACAATGTATTTAGGTGCTTCCGGAATGCCGTATATATGCAACCTGGCGGGAGGCATTGCAGGGCAGCTTCCATATATGGTGCTGGCGACTGTCATGGGTGAGAGCATCCGCACTCCCGATTCTCCTGCTTTTATTATAAGCATCACTCTCTCCACAGTTCTTTCACTGGTATCGATACTGTATATATACCTGAAAAAACAAAACAGGTAAAACAAAAAGCCCTCACAGTTTCCTGTGAGGGCTTGCTTGGCAGCGATGCAAGGATTCGAACCCTGACTAACTGATCCAGAGTCAGCTGTGCTACCGTTACACAACATCGCTACGAACAGATTTTATTATAACAAGTTTTTTTGTTTTGTCAAGCGATTTGTTTGATTTTTTTTAGGAAATATAATATAATATTTCGAGTAGTGATTTAGTGCAAAACTCCCACTTTCGGAGGTATAAATATGAAGCTCATGGCCATCGACGGCAACAGTCTCGTCAACCGTGCCTTTTATGCAATAAGGCAGCTCAGCACCCGAGAAGGCGTGCCTACCAATGCGATTTACGGCTTTTTGAATATGTATTACAAGCTGCTTTCGGAGCTCGAGCCCGACAGCGTCTGCGTATGCTTTGACCTCAAGGCAAAGACCTTCCGCCACAATATGTATGACGGATATAAGGCCCAGCGCAAGCCCATGCCCGAGGACCTTGCGGCTCAGATCCCTCTGCTCAAGCAGTGCCTCGACCTTATGGGGGTCGCGCGCATGGAGATGGAAGGCTATGAGGCCGATGACCTGCTGGGCACGCTGGCAAGGCGCTGCCATGAAAACGGCGACGAGTGTGTTATCGTCACCGGCGACCGCGACAGCCTGCAGTTTGTAGCCGAGGGGGCAAAGGTGGCCCTTGTAATAACCAAGATGGGCCAGACCTCCACCGAGGTCTATGACGACGCCCTTTTTGCCGAGAAATATCAGGGCCTTTCGGCCGATAAGATCGTCGATCTCAAGGCAATCATGGGCGATAAATCGGATAATATCCCCGGCATCCCCGGCATAGGCGAGAAGGGTGCCATGGATCTTCTTGTTAAATACGGTTCTCTTACCGGAATATACGATAATCTCGAGACCGGCTCCTTTACCCCCTCTGTCCGCAAAAAGCTCACCGAGGGCAAAGATCTTGCCTTCCTCAGCTATGACCTTGCCAAGGGCATCACCGATGTGCCCATCGAGCGTCCTCTTACCGAGCTCAAGCTGACTGAGGGTGACCGCGGAGGGCTTTACGACTTCCTCGACCGTATGGAGCTGCGCTCCATCATCAAGCGTCTTGAGCTCGAGCCTTCCTGCACGGCGGCCGAGAATTCGGCATTTGAGGAAAAGCCCTTCGAGGCTGCCGATGGTGATAAGCTCGGGAAACTCGCAGAGGCCGATGAGATATGCCTTTTCCTTGCTCAGGACATGCTGCGCGGTGCCTTTGTGTCGGGCGGAAAGGTCTTTGTATCGGGCGCCTCTTCGGCAGGAGAGGCAGCATGGAATGATTTTCTCAAGTCACTTATGGAGAGGGGCAATTATGTCGCCCATGACGCAAAACCCCTTATCCTTTACGCATATAAGCAGGGCTGGCAGCCGGCTGCCCCTCTGTTCGACACGGCTATTGCGGCATATCTGATGTCGCCCACCTCCAGCAACTTTTCGCTGGAGCACATCGCTCTTTCAGCCATCGATGTTTCGGTCAATGCCCAAAAGGATGACGAGGGGCAGATGACCCTTGGGGGCATGGAGGCCGATGACAGCGCATCGCTGGCGCGCAAGGCGCAGGTGGTCGCCGCGCTGGCGGGTCATTACCGACCAATTCTCAAGGAAAACGGCATGGATAAGCTGAACAGCGAAATCGAGCTGCCCCTTATCCCCGTGCTTGCCGAGATGCAGCATCTTGGCATGAAGCTCGACACCCAGAGGCTCACCCTTTTCGGCAATATCCTCACCGAAGAGATAGACGGCCTTGAAAAGGGCATCTATGAGCTGGCGGGCGAGAAGTTCAACATCGGCTCTACAAAGCAGCTGGGTGTTGTGCTGTTTGAAAAGCTGGGCCTTAAGGCCGGCAAAAAGACAAAAACAGGCTATTCGACCGATGCCGACACCCTCGAAAAGCTGAGGGACAAGCATGAGATCATCGGTCTGATACTCGAATACAGAAAGCTTACAAAGCTTCGTTCCACCTATGTCGAGGGTCTGCTCAAGACAGTAGCATCCGACGGCAGGGTGCATTCCACCTTCAATCAGATGGTCACAGCCACCGGAAGGCTGTCGTCCACCGATCCCAATATGCAGAATATCCCCGTGCGTGAGGCCATCGGCTCTGAGATCCGCAAGTGCTTTGTGCCTGCGGAGGGCAATGTATTTATCGATGCCGACTATTCGCAGATCGAGCTCAGAGTGCTGGCCCATATCGCGCAGGACGAAATGATGATAAATGCCTTCAACAGCGGCGAGGATATCCATGCGGTCACCGCATCTCAGGTCTTCGGGGTTCCGCTGAGCGAGGTCACTTCGCAGATGCGCTCAAGGGCAAAGGCGGTCAACTTCGGCATCGTATACGGCATTTCGGCCTTCTCGCTGTCGGAAGACATCGGCGTAATGCCCAAGCAGGCCCAGCAGTATATGGATGCATACCTTGAAAAATATCACGGCGTGCGCGAGTATATGGCAAAGATCAAAGAGCAGGCAAGGGAAGAAGGCTATGTAGCCACCTCCTTTGGGCGCAGAAGATGGATACCCGAGCTCAAGGCATCCAACTTCAATGTTCGCGCCTTCGGCGAGCGTGTTGCCCTCAACACTCCCATTCAGGGCACGGCAGCCGACATCATCAAGATCGCCATGATCCGTGTTTACCGCGCTCTGCGCGAGGAAGGCCTCAGAGCAAGGCTCATCCTGCAGGTGCACGACGAACTGATCCTCGAATGTCCTGAGGATGAAAAGGAGAGGGCAGGCGAGCTGCTGGTGAGGGAGATGGAAAGAGCCGTTTCGATCTCGGTGGCAATGAAGGCCGATGTAAATTATGGAGAAAACTGGCATGAATCTAAAGGATGATATTGAAATAAGGGTGGGCCTCAGGGAAGAATACATTCCCATGATGGTCGAGGCCGAGCAGGCCTGTTTTTCCGACCCCTGGTCGGAGGCGGCCTTTCGCTCAGAGCTTCTTAATCCCTACAGCCTCTATGTGGTCGCTGTATCAAACGGCAGGGTAGTGGGTTATGTAGGCGGCATCGCCCTTTACGAGAACTGCGATATAACCAATGTCGCGGTTATTCCCGAAATGAGAAGACGTGGCATTGCGGCCGCTATGGTCGAGTGCTTCATAAATGAATGTGCCTCCCGCTCGGTCGAGCAGATCCTGCTGGAGGTAAGGCAGAGCAACCTGCCGGCCATCAGGCTTTATGAGAGTTTTGGCTTCAAAGCCTATGGCACAAGAAAGAATTATTACGAAAAACCGGCGGAAGACGCCGTTCTTATGGTGGTGGCATTATGTTGATACTTGCACTTGAAAGCTCCTGCGACGAGACCGCTGCATCGGTCAGCCGTGACGGCAGAGAGATCCTTTCCAACGTCGTATATTCCCAGATAGATATGCACGCCCTTTACGGCGGCGTTGTTCCCGAGATCGCCTCGCGCAAGCATGCCGAGAAGATCACAGCGGTAGCCGCCGAGGCTGTAAGGCAGGCAGGTATCTCCTTTGAGGACCTCGATGCCGTTGCAGCCACCTGCGCTCCCGGCCTTATCGGCGCGCTGCTGGTAGGCGCCAACTTCGCCAAGGCTGCCAGCCTCATGCTGGATGTGCCCTTTATCCCCGTTCATCATATCCGCGCCCACATTGCGGCAAACTATGTTGCCTTCCCCGAGCTCGAGCCTCCCTTTACGGCGCTGGTAGCCTCGGGCGGACACACCGTTATCATCGACGTTGAGGACTATACCAAGATGGAGGTCCTCGGCACAACGCGCGACGATGCCGCAGGCGAGGCCTTCGACAAGATAGCACGCGTGCTTTCGCTGCCCTATCCCGGCGGCGCAGCCCTCGACAGGCTGTCCAAGGAGGGCGATAAGGATAAATACAAGCTGCCCCGTGCCGCAGTAAACGGCCATCCCTTCGACTTCTCCTTCTCCGGCCTCAAGACGGCATCGCTGAACCTTATCCACAATGCTGCCCAGAAGGGCGAGGAGATCGACCGCGAATCGCTGGCAGCTGCGGTTTCCCATGCGGTAGCCGATTCTGTCGTTCCCCGTGTTGTTGAAGCGGCTCTGCAGAAGGGCAGAAAGAAGATCTGTGCAGCAGGCGGTGTTGCCGCAAACAGCACTCTCAGAGGCAAGCTGACCGACCTTTGTAAGAAAAAGGGCATCGAGCTCTATCTGCCGCCCCTCAATCTGTGCGGCGACAACGGAGCCATGATCGCCTGCCAGGCCTATTACGAGTATAAGGCCGGAAATATCTCCGACTGCAGCCAGAACTGCTATGCCAACATGGCAGTATCCGAGCAGCTGTGCGGAAGATGATTTAACAGTCTGTAATTCTACAAATAGTATTTTTTCTCGTTAAAATAGGCAAAAATATCGACTTAAAACTGTTGATAACCACGAAAAACGATATTCACAGCCTGTGAATAAAATGCGAGATGCCTTTATTTAAAGGGGTTTGCAGGTTGTGGATAACTTTGTGGATATTGTTAATAACTTTGTGTATTTAAATCTCTTGTGTTGATAAAAGAAATCGTTTAGGAGGGATATTTGTTGGAAAAGAAAGTATCACAGGCCGTTATCAGGCGCCTTCCCAGATACCACACACATCTCAGCGAACTGCACAGCATGGGTGTTGCAAAGATATCGTCCAAAGAGCTGGGCGACCGTATGGGCCTCACTGCTTCGCAGGTCAGGCAGGACTTTAACTGCTTTGGCGGCTTCGGTCAGCAGGGCTATGGCTACCCCGTCGATGGGCTTCTGGATTCGATAGGCGAGATCCTTAGGCTCAACGAAGAAAAGAATGCTGTTATCATCGGCGCCGGCAACCTCGGTCAGGCCATTATCAATAACTTCGATTTTTTCCAGAATGGCTTCAGGCTCATCGCTGCCTTTGATGCCGATCCTGCCCTTATCGGCACCGAGATATCGGGTGTCCCCGTATACGATGTAAAGACACTCAGAGAATACTGCTCCGAGAATCATCCCGATGTAGGTGTTCTCACCATGCCCAAGATATATGCGCGTGAGATCGCAGGCATTCTTTGCGACTGCGGCATCCGCGGCATCTGGAACTTCACCAACACCGATCTTCATCTCGATATCGACGCCGTTCCCGTCGAGAACGTCCACTTTGCCGAGAGCCTCATGGTGCTCTCCTATAAGATCGGCGAAAAGAAATAAGATACATAAAAAATCAGCCTCCCGTCAGGGAGGCTGCATTTAAGCTCATCTGAGTTTTCTAAAGAAGTCGGAAAGCACCTCGGCGCATCGGTCGCCCAGCATGCCCTTATACATTTTGGGCTTATAGCCGAAGGCTTCTTCGAACAGGTTTATAACGCCGCCGCAGGCGCCCATGTTTGTGTCGCCCGCTCCATAGAAGACGCGGCCCACTCGGGCGTTAAGGATGGCTCCCGCGCACATGGGACAGGGTTCGAGGGTGACATAAAGGTCGCATTCGTTCAGCCTCCACGACCCAAGAGTGCGGCAGGCCTCTTCGATAGCGATTATTTCGGCGTGCAGAAGGGCATTCTGTTCTTCTTCGCGTCTGTTTCGCCCACGGCCGACGATCTTTCCGTCACACACGATAACGCATCCGACCGGCACTTCGCCGCTAACGGCTGCCTCTGCCGCCAAAGCGAGGGCCTCTTCCATATATCTGACTTCACCTGTCAAGATCAA
>JAFQVZ010000317.1 GCA_017407765.1 Clostridia bacterium
ATAGGGGTTTTGAGGAAGGCGCTTAAGGATCTTGATGTGGGCCTGCCCATTTATAACGTAAATACAATGAGCAGCCTTAAGGGAGCCGACTTTATTTTCGACGGCCTTCTTGTCGACCTTACGGTGCAGGGAAGGATCAACGATTCACGCGGTGAGACAAGGTCTGTTCTCGATAAGATATCCCATGTTTACGGCAAACTTGAGAGCATGAAGAATACATACAGGTTTGAAAGAGAAAAATACGCAAAGACTCTTGATAAGATAATAAGAGGCGAATAAGTTCGTGAAACTGCAAAAACGCATCCCTTGTGGGTGCGTTTTTTGATTTTATGGGATTTTTAGAAAAATCTGATATAAATGGAACAAATTATGTGAACCTGCAGTATATAAAATATCGACCTATTTTTACAAAAATACTGTACTTATGAAGAAAATGTGGTATTATGTATATGGATTATGCGGAGAGTTATGTCATCCAACTTATCCGGTTCCACAGGTAGAAAGGAGACAAAATGAAAAGACTGTTAAGCAGTGTCCTTGCTATTGCACTGGCATTTTCAATATGCCCGCAGGTCAAGGCAGATGAAGCAATGGAGGTAAGCGCCGAGGGCGTTGACTTTATCAAGAATTACGAGGGGTTCCGAAGTATGCCCTATCTGGACAACGGTGTCTGGAGAATAGGATATGGCAGCGAGTGCGACCCCGATGATTATATCAGAGGTATTTCTGAAAAAGAGGCCACCGAGATGTTCAGTGAATATCTTGAGAAAACGGCTGCACAGATAAACAATTATATGGATCAGCATGGAGTAGAGCTCGATCAGAACCAGTTTGACGCGTTGGCCAGTTTTACATACAATCTCGGCACCGGCTGGATGAATCCAAGCTATAAGTTCAGCAGTTATCTTATAAACGGATTGGGCAATTACGACGACCTGACCATTCTCGATGCCTATGTCGTATGGTGTCATATCGGCAAGAATGTCGACGCGGCGCTGGCAGAACGAAGGATAGGCGAGGCCCAGCTGCTGCTTTACGGCGATTACAGAGGAAACAAGGCGCCTGATTTTACTTATGCAGTGCTCAATGCCAACGGCGGCGATGCGGGCGGAGATATCATCTGCTTCCTTAAGGGCGATACCCTCGAAAGGCTGCCTGTTCCTAAGCGTAAGGGATATGTTTCGGCAGGCTGGTATAATAAAGACGGCCAGAAGGTGTCTTCCGACGATGTTATAGACGGGCCCATTGAACTGACGGCAAAGTGGTTCGTTGATGTCGATCTGCCCTTTACCGATGTTCCCGATGGCGCATGGTATTACGGCTATGTAGGCGAGCTTTATTCCAAAGGCATAGTTGGAGGCATGAGCCCCACGATATTCGAACCCGGCGGAAAGGTCACCTATGGGCAGGCCCTCAAGCTCATTCTTCTTGCCACCGGCCTCGAGCCCTCGGATGAAAAGATGGAAGGTCATTGGGCACAGCCCTATGAGGATCTGGCCATAGAAGAGGGTATCGTTAAGGAAGGATATCTCGACCTCAATGCTCAGGTCACAAGGGCTCAGATCGCATATATAGCATCGAGGGCGATGGGCCTTGATGATGCTTCGGGCAAGACACCCTTTGCCGACACCGGCGACGAACATATTAAGGCGCTCTATAATGCCGGCATCGTTGAAGGCACCACCGAGAAGGACGGAAATACATATTTCTATCCCGACGACAACATAATCAGGTCGGAGATCACCACTATTATCTGGCGTATCCTCAACCACGACACAGACACTATGACAGGCAAGATCCAGTATGCATCCCATGTACTCGACATTCTCAAGGGCGTAGACAAATATACAAGAAATGATGATGACTATTATGAAAAGAACGGTTATCTTTATTATCTTGGCGAAGACACGTCCGTGGGTATCGATGTTTCGTCCTATCAGGGCGACATCGACTGGAAAAAGGTAAAGCGCGATGGCGTCGATTTTGCCATTATCCGAGTAGGTGGACGCGGTTACGGCTCCGACGGTATTATGTATGATGATACAAAGTTTGAAGAAAACATCGAAGGCGCCCTGGATGCCGGACTGGATGTCGGTGTTTATTACTTCTCGCAGGCCATAACCAAGAAGGAGGCCAGAGAAGAGGCCGAATATGTGATCGAAAAGATCGACGGCTATGATATCACATACCCGGTTGTCTTTGACTGGGAGCGTATCGGCGGCAGCGGGGCAAGGACCTATGGCCTTGAGACCGATATCCTTTGTGATGTAGCCAATACATTCTGCGAGATCATTGAGGATGAAGGTTATACTCCCATGATCTACTTTAATTCCTATGTAGGTTATATAAAGTATGACCTGAGCAAGATAAACGACTATGATTTCTGGTTCGCCAGATATAATGATGTTCCTGATTTCTACTATGACTTTGATATGTGGCAGTACAGCGACAGCGGCAGCGTAAACGGTATCAAGGGAAAGGTAGACCTCAACATCTGCTTTAAAGATTATTCGAAATAAACAGAAAAGAGGGGCCCACAAAGCCTCTCTTTTCGTCAAAACAGGAGGTGCAGAGCATGAGAACAAGATATATTGAAGTATTGCCTTACGATCCTGCATGGGCGGATGATTTCAGAAAGATAAAAGATGAGCTTATGAAGGCGCTTGAAGGCCATGACGTTTCGGTCGAGCATGTAGGCAGCACATCGGTGCACGGCATGGCTGCCAAACCCATAATCGACATTGATATAGTTGTATATGGCAGCATGGATAAGGTCATAAAAGCGCTTGCAGAGGCAGGGTACGAGCATGAAGGCGACCTCGGCATTGCCGGCAGAGAAGCATTCCGATATGTGGGGAAAAAACATCTCAGGACCCATCATCTTTATGCCTGCCCCAAGGGTTCAAGCGAGTTGAGGCGGCATATTCTGTTCAGAAACTGGCTTTGCTCCCATGCTGAGGATGCCGCCGAGTACAGCGAGGTCAAGCTTGAGGCGGCGCGCCTTTACCCCGAGGATATAGACAAGTATATTGAGCATAAGTCAGAGGTCATTGAAAGGATATACCGCAAATGCGGTCTTATCCCTTCGGACTATGAGCAGACTTTTGCGGATAAGCTTGGATTTGACAGGCTCGAGCCTATCGAAAGGGGCTGGTCGGGCGATCGCAAATATAAAGCCGTCAGGGCAGATGGAAGCGCCGTTCTTTTAAGGCTGTCGCCTATAGAGCGCCGCGAGTTCCGTAAAAGACTTTTTGACATAGTGAGCTCGCTGCCTGAAGATATTCCCATGAGCAGGCCGCTTGAACATGGCGAAGAAGGAGAATGGGTGTATACCAGCTACACATGGGTAGACGGCGTTGATGCCGAACAAGAAGTTCCCAAGCTTGATCGGAAAGAACAGTATCGGCTTGGATATGCTGCGGGGCAGGCACTGAGGAAAATACATGTTATTCCGGTGCCCGAAGGCGCCGACAGCTGGGAGGATTATTTTGGCCGAAAGATCGACCGTAAGCTCAGCCAGTACGGCGAGTGTCATCTTTCCTATGAGGACGGCGACAAGATAATTGAGTTTATCGAGAATAACCGTCATCTTATAAAAGGCAGACAAGGCTGTTTCCAGCATGGCGATTATCATGTTGGAAACATGATGCTTGAGAAGGGCGAGATAGTTATAATCGACTTTGACAGATTCGATTTTGGCGACCCTTGGGAAGAGTTCAACCGCATTGTATGGTGCGCTCAGGCGGCTCCGGCTTTTGCTGCGGGACAGATCGACGGTTATTTTGACCGAGATATACCCGAAGATTTCTTCCCGCTGATGGCGCTCTATATTGCAGTGAATACGATATCCTCACTGCCTTGGGCAATACCTTTTGGGCAGGAGCAGATAGATGTGTTCATCGCACAGGAAAAAGAGATCATGAAGTGGTATGACTCGTTCAGTGTCACAGTTCCCAAATGGTACAGCGAATATCATAATAAATAAAAGAAAGCTGCATGACTTGATTTAAGCCATGCAGCTTTTGTTTTATCCAAGCTCTGCGATCTGTTCAAATATCCATTCGGGCTCTATGCCTTTGGCGCGTACTTCAACGATAATATCGCCGTAGCGGACAGAAAAGTTTATTCTGATGCCATCGGAATCTCCGCTGTCACGTACGCTGTATGCTCTGCGCCTTACAGCGTCAAGAGTCAGCTCTTCTCCGTAAAAAACGGGATCGTTTACAATATTGATAAGCTCATCGGGGACGGAATCACAGAGGGGAATGGAATAGAGAGTCATATCGTAATTCTTGTATTCTGAGATATGGGTCATCTGGTTTTTGTCGCTGTCGTTAATGTATCTTACATTCCAGAACAGCTCGTCATATCCCTTCGTCCAAAGCCCGTGCAGCGATTCGCCGTTCTGATCCTTATGGTGCCGTATTGTTTCGGTGCTGAAGCTTAGAGGTGCTTCTTTGATAAAGAACCCTCCCAGCTCGGAAACCTTTGCGGCTTCTTCATGGCCGAGCTCAAGATCAAAATACTCGGGAATATACTCATAGCTTACCTTAGAGAGATCGGGCCCACTCCAGCCTTCGTCTGCAAAAGTGATCAGAATATGCTGGAAAAGTTCAGTCAGGTTTTCTATATCGTCGTTGTCCGCATCAAGCTCGATAAGGAAATAAGTATCGTTGATAACGGCTTCTGCTTCGTAGAAGGTCATGCCAAGCGCATCGTTTATAAGACGGGAGATCATATATTCGGTGCTGCCGCATACGGTAGGCTGTGCTTTTTTATCCTCAACGATATAGCACCGTTCGATGGGGCTTTCAGACATTGTGATATGAACGCCTTCAGGTGAAAACAGGTCGAGTTTGATCAGGCTGCCCTCCGGAGAGAAGAATGCTGAGCCCGAAAAACCAAAAATATTTTCTCCGTTGGGGAGAAGGGCTGAAAGCTCGGCCTGACTCAGTTTTTCGTAAAAGCATCCCAGAGCATACTGCCGGTCGGCTGCAAGGGCATAGTCGGCATCATTATAGATAAAGTCAGGGGCGGAGGAAGGTGGATCGGTCTGCTGATTTTCACTTATATTCGTGTCCGAAGGGAGTTTAATGTTTGTGTCAGTGTGCATGCCGTAGGGGAGTGCGTGGTAAACTGCGGCTATAATGAGAACCGATGCGGCAGCTGCGATAAGGCGGATAAAGCGAGGCCGTCCGGCTTGGGTTCTGTCGGCTTCTTCGATGTATTGCGGGTCGATCAGGGTCATTTTATCAAGAAATGCGTTTCCGTTCATAGGTCAAAGCCCTCCTTTTCAAGATGTTCTTTAAGCTGGATGCGGAGTCTGTGAAGAACGGTCTTGACCTTGCTCTCGGAAATGTCAAGCCTTTTGGAGATATCGGCAATGCTGTCGAGATAAAAGTAGCGCCTGACGAATATGATGCGCTTTTCCTTTCCGACAGAAGCGAGAAAGCTGTTGAGAGCATCTTTGAGCAGGCTTTCATTGAGGCGACTGTCGGCGGAAAGTGCCGAGGGGATGCAGGCCTCCATTTCGTCCGAAAGCTCAGTAATTAGTCCGCTTCGTTTCAGTCTTGCCGAGTTTCTTGCAATATTGAGGTCAAGATTTCGGGTGATCCTTGCCAGATAGGCAAAGAAGTATCCACGGGGCTCGGCGGGAGGAATGGCATTCCATGTTCGCATATAGGTGTCGTTCTCGCATTCTTCAGCCGACGAGTGATCGCACAGGATATGGAAGGCGAGGCTGCGAAGGCGGCTGCCATACTTTTCGCATGTCAGCTTTATTGCATCTTCGTCACGGGCGAGATAAAGGTCGATGATAGCATTGTCGTCCATTCTTCATTCTCCTTTCATGTTTTAAAGGCCTTCACCTATATAAACACATGGAATGGGGCTGACGTTACAGTGTTTTATAATTTTTTCAAAAAAAGAGCAGGGAGTAAATACTCCTTGCTCCTTTTGGGTAGGTATAACATTTTGGCTATTTCTTTCTGCCGACAAGTAAAGGAAGAGAACCGACTAGCAGTCCAACCTCCGTCTGTAAAATCAGGTGCGGGTTTTCATGAAAAGATAATGGGGCATATATTTGTTCATATAGAACTTATCAAAGCTTTTGGCTATCTGCATCCCGTTTCGTTTAGCTACAGCCTGAGATGCAAAGTTGTCGTGCTTGATAATGCAGTAGATGGTTTTGAAGCCTTTTTCATTAAAGCCATACTCAAGGCAGGCTCCGGCAGCTTCGGTCGCATAGCCGTTGTGCCAATGCTTACGCTTGAACAGATAGCCTACTTCGGGAAGAAGTTCGCCCTCGACCTCCTGCATTGTGAGGCCGCACTGGCCGAGGAACTCGCCGGTCTCCTTGTGGATCACAGCGCAGAGAGAAATGCCGTCACGTCGCTGGCGAAGCATCATTCGGTCAAGCCAGTCCTGCGCTTCCTGATCGCTGAAAGCGTGTTCATAAGCGACCATAGCGATAGGGTCCTGCAGTATCTCCTTGAGATCGTCAAGGTCGGTTTCTTCCAGCTGCCTGAGTATAAGGCGTTCGGTTTCGAGGACTTTGGTCATCATCACTCACTCTTGGGAGTTTCGGTTTCGAATACTTCCTTGGCCGATGCTGCGAGGCCTGCAAGACCCTGAAGCTCGGAGGGGATAATGATCTTGGTAGCCTTGCCGTTTGCGGCGGCTGCAAAGGCCTCAAGCGCCTTGAGCTTGATAACATTGTCGCCGGGAGCCGCCTCATTCAGCAGCTTGATCGAATTGGCAAGTGCGGTCTGAACAGCCAGAAGGGCTTCAGCTTCACCTTCGGCCTCTTTGATCTTCTGCTGGCGGATGGCTTCGGCACGAAGGATAACGGCTTCCTTTTCACCTTCGGCAATAAGGACCTGCGAGCGCTTTTCGCCTTCTGCCTTGAGGATAGATTCGCGGCGTTCGCGTTCAGCCTTCATCTGACGCTCCATGGCATCCTGGATCTCGCGGGGAGGAATGATGTTCTTAAGCTCAACGCGGTTGATCTTAATGCCCCAGGGGTCGGTGGCGTCGTCGAGGATGGTGCGCATCTTAGTGTTGATGATATCGCGGGAGGTGAGAGTCTGGTCGAGCTCGAGGTCACCGATGATGTTTCTCAGAGTTGTGGCTGTCAGGTTCTCAATTGCCGACATGGGCTGAACGACACCATAGGTGAAGAGCTTGGGGTCGGTTACCTGGAAATAGATGACCGTGTCGATCTGCATGGTTACGTTATCCTTGGTGATAACCGGCTGGGGAGGAAAGTCGGAAACACGTTCTTTAAGTGTTACCTTGTTGGCAACTCTCTCGATAAAGGGGATCTTAAAATGAAGGCCGGTCTCCCAGGTTCCCTGATATGCGCCAAGACGTTCGACGAT
>JAFQVZ010000031.1 GCA_017407765.1 Clostridia bacterium
GGCTATTGCTTCGGGCGCGGGCCTTTCGTCGGGCTCGGCTCCCGACAGCATGGATATCTGCTTTATTCCCGACGGCGACCACGGCGCATTCATCGAAAAGCGCGGCCTTTCGGGTAAACGCGGCAATTTTGTCGATGAGGAGGGCCATATCTACGGCCCCCACGAGGGCATCCACCGCTATACGGTGGGCCAGCGCCGCGGCCTCGGAGTTGCGGCCTCGGGCAGGCTCTATGTAAAAAATATCGACCCCGAAAGCGGCGATATCGTTCTGAGCCTTATCGACCCCAAGGATACAAAGGTGTATCTGCGCGACGTGGTCTTCACCGACCCTGCCTGCAGCGGTATGGAGAGCATCCCCTGTAAGGTGAAGGTGCGCCACACAAAGCGCTTTGACAGCGGAGTTTTTTATCCCGCACTTGATATGATCGAGTTTGAACAGCCCGTAAGGGCGCTGTCGCCGGGCCAGTCGGCCGTCTGCTATTCGGCGGAGGGCAGAGTGCTGTGCGGCGGATTTATCAGAAAAAGGTGATCTCAGATGAAAGTGACCGTAAACGGTCTTGAAATAAACTATTACGACAGCGGCAGCGAGAATAAAGAGGTGGTCCTCTTCCTCCACGGTTGGGGCGCCACCTTCGAGATCTATCGCCGCGCCGTTCTCTCGCCTCTCGAGAGCAAATACCGCGTTGTGGCCTTCGATATGCCCGGCGTAGGCGGCTCGCAGGAGCCACATGAGCCCATGACTGTGGCTGATTATGTGGATCTCGCCCAGAAGTTTGCACAGGCTGTGGATATAAAAGAATGCACCCTTATCTGCCACAGCCACGGCGGACGCGTTTCGGTGGGCATAATGAGCGACGAAAACAGCCCCCTTAAGGTAAAGCGCGCCGTGTTCATAGATGCAGCCGGCGTAGTTCCCAAGCGCAGCCTCGGCTATAAGCTGCGCCAGAGGGCATACAAGTGTCTGCGCGTCCTCGGCACAAATAAGCTGACAAAGCCCCTTTTCGGCGAGGTTTACGAGATCCAGCGCGATAAGCGCTCGTCGGCCGACTATAAGGCGGCATCGCCCGTCATGCGCAAGACCCTCTCCAATGTGGTCAACACCGACATGACACCCTTTATGCCCAAAATAAAGGTGCCCGTTCTGCTTATATGGGGCGAGAACGACACGGCCACCCCCCTCTCCGACGGACAGCTTATGGAAAAGCTGATCCCCGGATCGGGCCTTGCGGTGGTCAAGGGCGGAAGCCATTTCCCCTTTGTCGAGAACCCCTCGCAGTTCTCCGCCATCCTTTCGGCCTTCATGCTGCAGTAAGGAGGAATACATAATGAGCACACTTTTTAACATCCTGTGGATGGCCTGCCTCCTTCCGGCCGCCTTCCTCACCTATCGCCGCAGCATACACATGTATCAGCTCTGCTCCTATCAGAATCCGTCTTATAAGAAATATCTGAGGGAGAACACGGCTGAGAGCTTTTCGGTAAAAAGGCTGCTGCCCATGGCCATCGCCCTCGCCGGTCTTATCATCGGCATCAAACCTCTTGCCGCCGTGGGAGGCATCCTCTTCGTTCTCGTCAACCCCATCCGCAAGGCAAAAAAAGAGCTGGTGTGGACCGACCGTGTAAAGAGGCTGACCGTAACCGCCCTTGTGATCTTCCTCCTGCTGGGAGCCATAGATCTCGCCATTCTGCCCCTTTATGTCATAGCGATGCCCTATGCGGTCATGGCGCTGGCGGCCATAAACTCGCCCATCGAGAAGCGCATTTCTCAGTGGTATGTAGACGATGCCAAGCGCATCCTGCGCGAGAACAGCCACATCAAGGTCATCGGTCTCACCGGCAGTTATGGCAAAACCTCCACAAAATACTTCCTCAATCAATTACTTTCGGTAAAATATAATGTATACATGACTCCTGGTAATTATAATACCACCCTCGGAGTCACCCGTGCCATCCGTGAAGGCCTCAAACCCACCCACGAGATCTTCCTCTGCGAGATGGGTGCCCGCCATGTGGGCGACATCACCGAGCTGTGCGAGTTCGTTCATCCCGACATGGGCATCGTGACCTCCATCGGCCCTCAGCATCTCGAGACCTTCGGCAGCCAGCAGAACATCATCAACGAAAAGCTGGCCCTTTACCGCGCAACCAAGGATAAGGGCGGCGCATTCCTGAACTTCGACAGTCCCCTCATTTCCGAGGGCAGCTACGAGGGCAAGGTGACCCTCTACGGCACAGCCGAGTCCTGCGGCTACCGCGGCGGCGAGGTCAGGGTAGGCGCCTTCGGCTCAGAGTTCACCGTCACCACACCCTCGGGTGAAACGGCCACCTTCAAAACACGTCTGCTGGGCCGTGCCAATGTTCAGAATCTCATCGGAGCCATTGCCGTTGCCAACACCCTCGGCATCCCCATGAAGTCGCTGGTCCCTGCCGTTCGCGCGCTGGAGAGCGTACCTCACAGGCTGTGCCTTATAAATGGCGGAGCCGACACATGGTTCATCGACGATGCCTATAACTCGAACCCCGAGGGCAGTAAGGTAGCCCTTGAGACATTGTCCAAATGCGAGGGCATGACGAGGATCGTTCTGACCCCCGGCATGGTCGAGCTGGGCGAGCTTGAGCATCAGCTCAACGCCGAGATGGGTACATACGCGGCCTCCTGCTGCGACTATGCGGTGCTGGTCGACAAAAAGCGCGGCGAGGATATAAAGCGCGGCCTTCTTGAAGGCGGCTTCCCCTCTGAGCGCATATTCCACACCGATACATTCACCAAGGGCCTCGAGTATGCAAGAGCCATCCCCGGACCCAAGATGATCCTTCTCCTTAATGACCTTCCCGATCATTATTGATGGAGGGTAATTAAAGGCTCCTTTGGGAAAGGAGCTGTCGGCCTTGTGCCGACTGAGGATTGGAACAGAGATATTATTGAAAATATCCGTTCCCTCCATTCTTCCGGGTGTCATTGTCAGCAGGCTCGGAGGGATATGGCGGTTTTCAGCACATTATCCGCACCATCACCCGTCGCCTAACGGCGACACCCTCTTCACCGAAGAGGGCAGTATTTAACTCTAACAAATCTTTACATAAAAGGAGCGTTACTCTATGAGCATCAAAGTTGCCGTTGTCTGCGGCGGAAGCAGCGTAGAACACGAGGTCTCGGTAATCACCGCCATGCAGGCCGCTGCTGCCCTCGACCGCAGTAAGTATACCCCTATCGCACTCTACATAACCAAGGATAACCGTTTCTTCACCGGCGATAACCTGCTGGATATCAATTCCTATAAGGATATCCCCACCGCCCTTAAAAACGCAATGGAGGTCATCCCCGTTCGCCACGAGGGCAAGAGCGTCCTTATGTCCTTCCCTCCCAAGACCTTCGGTAAGGGCACATTTATCCCCGTCGACGTCGTTCTGACCGCCGTTCACGGCACAAACGTCGAGGACGGCACCCTTCAGGGCCTGCTGGAATACTGGGGCGTTCCCTACAGCGGCTGCAACGTATGCGCTTCGGCTGCCGGTATGGACAAGTGGGTCATGAAGTCCCTCTTCCGCGCTCAGGGCATCCCCTGCCTCGAGGGCATGCTGCTGTCGAGAAACGAGTTCTACAGCGACATTGAAAAGAGCCTTGATATGGTCGAGCAGAAGTTCGGCTATCCCGTCATCGTCAAGCCCTCCAACCTGGGCTCCAGCGTAGGCATTTCCAAGGCGCGCGACCGTGCTGCACTCGAGAACTCGCTGTCGGAGGCTCTCGGCTTTGCTCAGACCGCCATTGTCGAGCGCGCCGTTCAGAACCTGCGCGAGATCAACTGCGCCGTTCTCGGCGACATCGACTCGGCCCGCCCCTCGGTTTGCGAGGAGCCCCTCAACGCCACCGATATCCTGACCTATAAGGACAAATACCAGTCAGGCGGCGGCACAAAGGGCGGCAAGCTGGGCGGAAAGGCCGGCGGAGATAAGCTCTCGGGCGGTGCCAAGGGCGCATCGGGCATGGCTTCGCTCTCCCGTCAGATCCCTGCCGACATCCCTGCCGATATGGAGGCAAGGGTAAAGGAGCTGGCTGTAAAGGCATTCCAGGCCATCGGAGCATCGGGCGTTGCAAGAGTCGACTTCCTGCTGGACGGCGAGAGCGGCGAGCTCTTTGTAAACGAGATCAACACCGTCCCCGGCTCGCTGGCATATTACCTGTGGGAGGCCGGCGGCATGAGCTTTACACAGCTTGTGGATGAACTTATCACTCTGGCCCTCAAGAAGCAGAGAGATAAAGAAAAGCTGTCGTTCTCCTTCGACACCAACCTGCTGGCAACGGCATCGCTGCCCACATCGGGCGCCAAGGGCGGCGCTAAGGCGTAACCGGGGTGTTTGGCCATGCCTTCCCCTCCCAGGGGAAGGGGGACCGCCGCACGGCGGTGGATGAGGTGACCAGCGGCGAACTTGCTGTAAAGCGCTTCGCGACCCCTCATCAGTCACCTTCGGTGACAGCTTCCCCACACAGGGGGAAGCCTTTTCTTGCCCTCTCA
>JAFQVZ010000318.1 GCA_017407765.1 Clostridia bacterium
GGGAAAAGGATCATTACGACCTCGGTGACAACGAGATGCACCTTGCATTCGTCACCGAAGATTTCGAAGGCGCTTATCAGAAGCATAAGGAGATGGGCTGCATCTGCTTCGAGAACCCCAAGATGGGCATCTACTTCATCGAGGACCCCGACGGATACTGGCTGGAGATCCTTCCTAAGAGAAAGTAATCGCTTTGAGTATAAAATGCGTCACATATTACTGAAAGGATATGATTTCTTATGAAAAAGCTTTTTAAGAACGGCAAAGTCGTTGATGTAGTTAATAAGAAGGTAGTTGAGGCTGACATTCTGGTCGAGGACGGCATCATCGCCGCTGTGGGCAAGGATATCGAAGCTCCTAAGAATGTAAAGACCGTCGACCTCAAGGGCAGCACAGTCCTTCCCGGCCTTTTCAACTGCCATGTTCATATCACATCGGAACCCGACCCCCGCAAGGAGAGCCCCAAGACCGACGCAGGCATGACTATTCAGGCCATCAACAACCTGCAGCTCCATCTGTCCTCGGGCGTTACATATATCAGAGATGTCGGCTCGGCAAACTTTATCGACATCGAGCTGCGTGATGCAGTCGCATCGGGCAAGGTAAACGGCCCCGATATGCAGGTTTCGGGCCGCTGCATCTGCATGACCGGCGGACACGGCTGGGCAACGGGACGCCAGGCCGACGGCGCTGACGAGTGCCGCAAGGCTGCACGCGAAATGCTGCGCGCAGGTGCCGACTGGATCAAGGTCATGGCTACAGGCGGCGTTATGACAAAGGGCGTCGAGCCCGGCGCCGAGCAGCTGACAGTCGAAGAGATGGCTGCCATTGTCGAGGAAGCCCACAAGAAGGGCGCCCTGACCTGCACACACGCTCCGGGCAACACCGGCATCAAGAATGCCCTCAAGGCAGGCATCGACTGCATCGAGCACGGCATTTATCTTGACGACGAAGCCATAGGCACCATGCTGGCTCAGGGTTCGTGGCTGGTCCCCACCCTCTGCGCTCCTCACTTCATCCTCAAGTACGGCATCGCAGGCGGCGTTCCCGAGTATGCGGTACGCAAGACCGAGATCGTTCACGACCATCACTTTGCATCCTTCCAGAAGGCTTATAAGGCCGGCGTAAAGTGCGCATGCGGCACCGACGCAGGCACACCCTATAACCCCCATAACGGCACACCCAACGAGCTCATCCTCATGGTAAAGAGCGGCCTGACACCCTTCGAGGCCATCGAGACCGCCACCATCAACTCGGCAAAGCTCATGGGCGTCGAGAGCAGCCTCGGCACCATCGAGGTAGGCAAGAAGGCACACTTCGCCATCTTCAGGAAGGACCCCACCGAAGATATCCAGAATATTGCCGACTGCCAGATGACAGTCAAGAACGGCGAGATCGTATATAAGAAATAAGCTGCCTTTCACCGGCAGGAGGAAAACATAATGGACAGAGAAAAGACCATCGGTATCCTTGGCGGAATGGGCCCTGCGGCCACAGCCGACCTTTTCACCAAGATAGTCAGCCTCACTAAGGCCGACCGCGACAACGAACATATCCGTATTTACATCGACAATAACGCCAAGATCCCCGACCGTACCCAGGCCATCCTGTTCGGCGGCGAGGACCCGCTGCCCTATATGCTGGAATCGGCAAAGAAGCTGGAGCAGATGGGCGCCGACTGCATCATCATGCCCTGCAACACGGCTCATTATTTCTACGACCAGCTGGCGGCAGCGGTAAATGTGCCCTTCCTCAACCTCATCGAGGAGGCGGCCAAGGCGCTGCCCAAGGGCAGCCATCCCGGCCTGCTGGCCACATCGGCCACGGCAAGAACGGGCATCTATACAAAGATGGTCGAGAAATACGGCTTCGAGCTTATTCTTCCCGACGACGACTATCAGCTGCTTTATATGGCGGCTATAACCGACGTCAAGGCGGGCAGAGTTCCCGACAAGGGCAGCTTCGAGCTGCTGCTGGACCACCTGAGGAAGAAGGGCGCCGATATCTTTATTTTGGGCTGCACCGAGATCCCCCTTGCTTTTGAATGGCTGGATATCAAAGATCCTGCCATCGATGCCACCGAAGAGCTGGCCAAGGCGGCCATCCACTTCTGCGGCAAGAAGGTCCGCGAGATAAAGATCCATTAAAGTTTAAAAGCCTTGTGGCATCTGCCGCAAGGCTTTTGTAATCATATCGGACCGCTGTAGGGGCGATTCACGAATCGCCCGCCGCACTTCGCTCAGAATGACAATATAGTAAGTGCCGAACTTCGCTGTCATCCTGAGCGAAACGTAGTGAAGCCCCGGGATCTCACATAAGGATATAGGTAGGCACCAAAGCCTTCCCCCTGTGTGGGGAAGGCATATCTTGGCATCACCCAATAGGGACACAAAAACACCGTTCATATCTTGTCTGAGATGGGCAGGTGGTGTAAACTTAAGGCATAAATAAACTGCCCATGGAGGAAAAGATATGGGAAATATGATAACCAATAACGGCTACAGATACGAGCTGCTGGGCGAAGGAAAGATCAAGGTCTACAGCTACACCGGCGGCGGAGATATCGCCGTGCCCGACATGCTCGACGGCTATGATGTGGCCGAGATCAGCCAGCTCACCTATACAAACTGCGGTGTTCAGCGCCTTACCCTCAGCGATAAGCCCCAGAAGCCCATGATAATCTCGGTATGCTGGGATCTCAGGGCCATCGCTCTGCCCGACGGCCTGGGCGCAGGCCTTGCCCCCAGGGTCATGAACTGCCCCATTTTCGGCGAGTTCGAGGTAGGCGAGGGCAGCGAGAATTATGCTCTTAAGGACGGCGTTCTGTTCAGCAAAGACGGCAGCATCCTCTACCGTATGCCCTGCGCCTGCGGGATCGAGCATTATGTCGTACCCGATGGGGTAAAGGAGATCGCGCCCCATGCCTTTAACGGCTGCTATAACCTGCGCAGCGTAAAGCTGCCCGAGGGCCTGAAAAAGATCGGATTCTCGGCATTCGAGAACCTAAAGGACATGGCCGAGGTGGTCATTCCCCGCGGATGCGAGGCCGACCCCGACTGCGGCCTGTTCCCCGAGCATGATTTTGCCGACGACGAGGACGAAAGCTATTAATAACAAAACCGCCCCATAAGGGCGGTTTTTGAC
>JAFQVZ010000319.1 GCA_017407765.1 Clostridia bacterium
CAGGTTTATAACGCCGCCGCAGGCGCCCATGTTTGTGTCGCCCGCTCCATAGAAGACGCGGCCCACTCGGGCGTTAAGGATGGCTCCCGCGCACATGGGGCAGGGCTCGAGGGTGACATAAAGGTCGCATTCGTTCAGCCTCCACGACCCAAGAGTGCGGCAGGCCTCTTCGATGGCGATTATTTCGGCGTGCAGAAGGGCATTCTGCTCTTCTTCGCGTCTGTTTCGCCCACGGCCGACGATCTTTCCGTCACACACGATAACGCATCCGACCGGCACTTCGCCGCAAACGGCTGCCTCTGCGGCCAAAGCGAGGGCCTCTTCCATATATCTGACTTCACCTGTCAAGATCAAACACCACTTTCCTTCGGGATACTATTATTATACAGTAATCAGAGGATTTTTCTATGGTAAATTACATCCAGTCGCTGCTTTTTGATGTTCTTTATTATGCGCTGCCCATTGTCGCATCCTATTACATCTATAAGCTTATCGCGCCCAAGTTCCCTCATAAGCCGGGACATATCAATATCATGCTGGCTCTTGTCATGGTAGTGGTAGTGTCGCTTATGTTCGTCGTCAGCACATTTATCTTCGCCACAGCTTCATTCTTTGCGCTCAGGGGGTAAGGGTCAATGATAACCGATCAGACATCTGCCATCATCGAGCGCCTCAAGCGCCTGGGAATTGAATATGAGCTTTATGAGCATGAGGCTGTCGAGCACGCAGCCGACCGCTATGACATGGGCCTTGATTTCGGCGCCTGCGTATGCAAGAATCTGTTTCTCACCGTACGCAACGAGAGCAGCTTTTATGTAATGATGCTCAAGGCCGAAAAGAGCGCCGATCTCAAGCGTATTGCCCGTGCCATCGGCAGCTCGAGGCTGTGCTTCGGTTCTGACGAGAGGCTTTGGGAGCTTATGGGTCAGCGCCCCGGCATGGTAAGCCCTCTGGGCATAATCAACGATATAGGCAGGCGCGTCACCGTCCTACTCGATGCCGACCTCAGAGGGCAGAAGGTGTGTGTCCACCCCAGCGACAACACCAAGACACTTGTGCTGGATTTCAGCAATATCGAGAGATATATCACATCTTTCGGCACTAAGATGATCTTCATAGAGCCCTGAGTAATGAATAAGCAAGACCCTCCGCCCAAAGGCGGAGGGTCTTTTTTATGCTTAATTCAGTTCAAAAACCGTGCTGACGGGGTCAAAATCTCCATCTACAAGGAAGAGCTTTGCGTGGTCGGCGCCCTGCAGGCCGCTGAGGTCGATGGTCACCGATACGACATCGCTGCCGCCGGGAGCCAGCTCAAGGGTGCCGCTGCGGAGACCGAGCATCATGTCGTTCGCATCGTATACAGCCAGCATGGCCTGGACTGTGATGGTTTCAGCCGACTGATTTGTCAGGGGTACCGAAGCCGTCAGCTCATGGGCATCGTTTATATCACCGGAGTTGTATACTCCGTTGTCATTCTGATCCTTCCATGCGGGATACTGCGAGGGGGCCACCGGAGCATCGGCCAGCTAAGGAGGCGTTACTTCGTTCTTCAGGTCGAGGAAGAAGAAGGAATATTCGGTATGTCTGTCTGTGAGCAGCTGTGTGGACACGTGCACCATGTCGGACGAGAAGGCC
>JAFQVZ010000320.1 GCA_017407765.1 Clostridia bacterium
CAGGAGATTCTGGAGAAAAAGTAATATGAGCCATTTTGAAAAGCAGCTTGACAGCAAGGTGGTTTTTGAAGGCAAGATCATCTCGGTACGTCACGATACCGTCGAGCTTGAAAACGGAAAGCAGGGTCTCCGCGAGGTCATCGCCCATCCCGGTGCGGTGGTCATCCTTGCGGTCGATAAGGGCGAAGCTTTCTTTGTAAAACAGTACCGTTATGCCGTTGGTAGAGAGCTTCTTGAGGTCCCTGCCGGCAAGCTGGAGTATGGCGAGGACCACCGCGATGCCGCTCTGCGCGAACTGCGCGAAGAGACGGGCGCATCCTGTGAAAGGCTCATTTATATGGGTCAGGTCTATCCCACACCCGGCGTATATAACGAGATATTCCATATGTACTTTGCCGACGGCCTTTCTTACGGCGAGCAGGACCCCGATGAGGATGAGTTCCTGACCGCTGTCAAGATCCCTCTTGATGAGTATGGCCGCATGATCGCCTCGGGCGAGGCAAATGATGCAAAGAGCATCTGTATTTATACTATGGCAAAGGCAAGAGGACTTATTTAAACAAAAACAATACGAAAGGAGGAAGCCATGAGCACTATTCTGATCGTAGAAGATGAAAAGAGCATCGTTGACCTCATTTCTTTTAATCTGAGGCGCGAAGGCTATGAAATAATGGAGGCTTATGACGGAGGAAAGGGCCTTGAACTGGCTCTTTCGGGCAAGGCAGACCTTGTGCTGCTGGATGTCATGCTTCCTGTTATGGACGGATTCGAGGTGCTGAGAAACATCAGGCAGACTTCGTCTATCCCCGTCATCATGGTGACGGCCCGCGAGGAGGAGACCGATAAGATCTTCGGCCTTGAGACCGGAGCCGATGACTATATCACAAAGCCGTTTTCGGTCAAGGAGCTTGCGGCAAGAATCAAGGCCAATATCCGCAGGATCGCGGCACAGAAGCCTCAGAGCGGCGGAGATACATACGGCCCCTTCAGGCTGGACCGGTCGCTTCAGAGCATAACCAAGGACGGCCGTGCGCTGGAGCTTACTCAGCGCGAGTATGATATCATCTGTTATTTTCTTGCCCGTCCTTCTCAGGTGGTCTCCCGTGAGGAGCTTATGGAGAAGGTGTGGGGATATGATTATTACGGCGATCTGCGTGCCGTCGACGTAGCCATGAGAAGGCTGCGCGAGAAGCTGGAAGACAATCCCGCCGAGCCCAAGCACCTTATGACCAAGCGTGGCGCGGGATATTATCTGCAGTTCTGATTTTATAGATAAAACCCGACAGGGTTCGCCGCCGGTCAGAATGGCGGCGCAGGATTTCTGCGGATTCATTTCGCAGAAATCTATTAAAATAAAAGGGGCCCCCATAAAATTGCAGATTTTATGGGGAGAAAAGAGAGGAGGAAACGATATGTTCAGAAGCCTGCATATGAAACTGGTTCTTATCATGGTCATAGTCATGGTGTCGGTAATGGCCGTAGTAGGCACATTTCTGATAAACTCTGTAACCACATATCATATCGACAACTTCCTTTCGCAAATGACGATGGTGTTCACACCTCAGTTTATTTCAACGCTGCAGGACACCGAAAAACAGGCCCAGAACCCTCCGGCTGAGCTTTCGGCCGTTATGGAGGCTTATTCGGGCCTTATCGGCGTTGACGAATACCGCGCATTTTATATACTCGATGCTCAGACCGGCAGATATCTTGCCGGTTCGGACGACAGCCTTGCCGACAGCCTTACCCTGACACCCAATATACTTAAGGCGATGAAGGGTGAGGTAGGCGAGGATATCGAACGACTGAATGAGTATTTCGACGTGGCTGTTCCCATAAATGTCGACGAGGGAAGCGGTTATGTGGTAGGCGTTATCGACACCAAGCAGGAGCTGACCGACTTCAACTGGAACCTGTTCACCATCCTTATAAGGGTGATCCTTTTCGGCATTTTTGTTGCGGTGCTGCTTAGTGTATTCCTTGCCAAGACTATAACCACCCCCATCGAGCGCCTGACCGATCAGGCAACAAGGCTTTCGGAGGGTGACTTCAGCCAACCGGCCGAGATCTATGCTCAGGACGAGATCGGCATACTGACCCAGACCTTCAACGACATGGCCAATACCCTTCAGGACAATATGCAGACCATTGAGGACGAGCGAAGCAAGCTCAACACCCTCTTCACCCATATGGCCGACGGCGTTATTGCCTTTGATCGCGCCGGCAGGATCATGCATATCAACCCCGAGGCCGAAAAGATGCTGGGCAAGACCTTTGATGATACTTCGGTCTACGGCGATGTTTTTCCTGATCTTGTTATCAGCGAAGACGATATGGCTGCCGACGGCAAATATATCGAGATCGACTATATGGCAAATAAACGCTCGCTCAAGATATTCTTTGCCCCTCTCAAGACGGGTGAAGTAAGCGGCGGCATTATGGCGGTGCTCCACGACATCACCCAGCAGAAAAGGCTGGACGATGCGCGCAAGGAGTTCGTTGCCAACGTATCCCATGAGCTCAGAACGCCTTTGACCAACATCAAGGGCTACAGCGAAACACTTATCGATGCACAGGATGATATTGATCCCGAAACCAGGAACAACTTCCTTGGCATCATCTATAACGAGGCCGACCGAATGACAAGGCTTGTCAAGGATCTGCTGACCCTTACCAAACTGGACCACGACCGTATGGAAGGGGCTGAGCAGAATGTTGATCTGCGGGCTATCATCGACAGCGTTGCCTCTTCCATGGCGATCGAGGCCAGAAATCAGGGCGTGGTCATCGAGAGTGACCTGCCTTCGGAACTGCCCCGGGTAAAGGGCGAGCACGACCGCCTGCAGCAGGTCGTGATGAACATAGTTTCCAACGCAGTCAAGTATAACGTGCGCGGCGGAAAGGTCGGCATAACGGCTTCGGCCGAGGACGGACAGGTGTGCGTTGCTGTGGCAGATACGGGCATGGGCATTCCGGCCGAAGACCTTCCCAGGATATTCGAACGATTCTATCGCGTCGATAAGGCGCGTTCGCGCGAAAAAGGAGGCACCGGCCTCGGCCTTGCAATTGCAAAAGAGATCATCGAGTTTCATGGCGGAACGATCGATGTCGAAAGCCGCGAGGGACGGGGTACAACAGTGTATATGCGCCTTCCGGTCGGAGAGCAGGTGAAGGCCGATGCGTGAGAAGCTTAAGAGCCTGCTTCTGGTGGCGCTGTGTATTTCTACCGTTGTGCTGCTGATGGTAAATCTTTCACTGGGCATAGAGGACGAACAACTCAGCACCTCCCTTGGATTTTACGAGTCATATAACGCCGATGCTCAGACATCGGGTTCGACGGTGCGTCCTGCCAAAATAGCCGTCGGCGGCGCGGGAGGCCTTTATCTGGCCTCGGGCGGCGAGGCTTCGGCTATGTGGAGCTCAGTCAGCCCCATTCTTTCTGAGGCCCTTGGTTCGGTAACAAAGATCACGGCCATTGACCGTGAAGAGTTCCTTGCCAGGCTGAACGGATACAGTATATACACAGGATTCACCTTTTCGGTACCCTTCCATATGCTTCAGTTCTGGTGGACGGGCGAGCAGGGCCTTTCGTCTGTGCAGGCGGCTTCAAACATGGCCCTTGTAGAGGATGATGGGCGGGTCTCGCTCGTTTTCTGCGATTCGGACAAAGGTGAGTATTACTCTGCCGATACCGCGGCGGGCTATGACCGATTCGTGGAGTTCTGTATGTCCTACAGCGAATCCAATGCATTTTTTGCAGGCCAGCGTGACGGATATCAGATGTTTGTTCCTTACGAGCCCGTGTGGGCGGAGGGGGCCTGGTTCCACGTATATTCGGTGAGCCTTCCCGAGTATTCCGAGGATGGCTCGGTGGATGAAAAGCTGCTGTCGGCCTTTGGGTTCAACCCATTCCTGGCGGAAACATACTTCACCACAAACGGCGATATTGTTTATGTAGAAGGGTATAAGGCCCTGTCTTTCAGCTCCGAAGGCCGCGTTATATATTCCTCCAACGGAGGCAGCGGCATTCCGATAGAGGGCTATTCCATGCTGAGCGGCAAGGCGGCTGAGGCGCACGCGGTAACTGCCGCGGCAAATGTTCTGACCCGGATATGCTCGGCGGCCTCCTGCCCGGCAGAGCTGTCGGTGGCCGGGATAGATGAGAATAATGGTAAAACTGTCATTGTTTTTGAAAGGATCGAGGACGGCGTTATGGTCACCGAATCCGATGGATATACGGCAGTGGTCACCGTTGAAAACGGCAGCATAACTGCCATAAGGCTGCAGCTTGGCAGCATGAGCAAGCTGTCGGAATCCATGCTGCTGCCGCTTGATCTTGCATCGGCTCTTATCGATGGCAGCGGCAACGAGCTCTTTGTCAGGTGCCGAGTGGATGGAGATACAGCGGTGCCCGAGCTGTGCTGGAGAAGAGGTGGGGTAAGATGAATTGGAGCAGAGCCAAAACAATGCTCATAATGCTTCTTGCGGCGGTAAATATCTATCTTGCCTTTAATATCTATGTCCAGCTGCACGAAAGCGCCGAACGCGAGACCACCATGGCGTCCGAGGCCTGCGACCTTCTTGAAAGCCGTGGCTTTCATATCGATCGCGCCGTGCTGCTTGACCTTCCCGAAACGGTGGCTTCGTATGTGTTCGAAAGAAACGAAGAGGCAGAGGCAAATGCAGCCGGCGTTCTTTTGGAAAGTATGGAGGAATCAACTCCCGGCGGCGGCATCAGGACATTTGTGTCGGAAAATGGCGCCGTAACCTTCCGAAGCGGAGGATTTGTTGAGATCATTTATGACGGAATGACGGAGGATCAGCTTGCGGCCTTCCTTGATCCCGGAACGGGCGAGGGGACCGGGGCAGAGCTTTTAAGCACGGAAGACGGATACGGCCTTTCGCTGAACGGCATACGAATAAAAGGCGCGAAGATAGAAAAAAATGCCTCGGGATATATGGGAACATGGATCTTTTCTTCCTCAGGAAAGACTGACGGTGCCTCGGCTTCAAGAGCATCGCTTATCCTGAATATGGGCAGGCTTCTTGGAGAGAGCGGCCTGGCGTCGGTGGATGATGCCGAGTGTATATATGTGCTTTCGCCCCAGCAGAACGGCAGTCTCAGGCTGGTTCCTGCATGGCAGCTCAGCTGCGGAGAGACCATTCTTCTTATGAATGCCGTTACAGGCGAACTGATGTCATAAATGTGATAAAACTGTCTTTTATTTTTGCACGATATATGGTATGATATTAGTGTGTAGTGCTTTGCCCAATTTTGGAAAGCACGAATTGTTACGACCAACATTGCCTTGAAAAAGGCCATTTCCATAAAGATTGGCGGGATTTTTAATGAATAAAAAGATAGCGATCAAGGGCGGAAATCCCCTTAATGGCGAAATTAATATCAGCGGTGCAAAGAATGCGGCAGTTGCCATCATTCCCGCGGCGCTTCTTGTTGACGGCGTATGCCGCCTCGAAAATATTCCCAATATCGTGGACGTTATGGTCCAGCTCGATATCGTAAGGGGAATGGGCGCGGATGTTAAGTTCCTTACGCCCACCATTGTTGAGATCGACAGCCGCAATCTCGACCGCAGCGATCCTCCCTTTGAACTGATGCGCAAGCTCCGCGCTTCCTATTACCTTATGGGTGCGCTGCTCAGCCGTTACCATGACGTAGAGGTAGCCATGCCCGGCGGATGCAACTTCGGCGGCGTAAGGCCCATCGATCTTCACATCAAGGGCTTTGAGGCTCTCGGCGCCGAGACAGCGGTCAAGGAGGGCGGATTTGTATGCGTCAAGGCTGAAAACGGCCTTCACGGCAAGACGATCTTCCTCGATGTCGTTTCGGTAGGCGCCACAATGAATATCATGCTGGCAGCAACCCTTGCCGAGGGACAGACCGTTATTGAAAATGCGGCCAAGGAGCCCCATATTGTTGACCTTGCCAACTTCCTCAACGCCATGGGCGCCAATGTAATGGGCGCAGGCACCGATGTTATCAAGATCACAGGTGTCGAGAAGCTTCACGGCGGCACATATTCCATCATTCCTGACCAGATCGAGGCAGGAACATATATGGCTGCGGTCGCTGCGACAGGCGGCAGCCTCCTTATCAAGAACATCATCCCCAAGCACCTCGAGTGCATCAGCACAAAGCTCGTTGAGATGGGCTGCGAGGTCACATATACCGACGACACCGTGCGTGTGACCCGCACCGGCGAGATCCACCGCACAAACATCAAGACGATGCCCTATCCCGGCTTCCCCACCGATATGCAGCCTCAGATGGCTATTCCCCTCTGCCTTGCGCAGGGTGCATCGGTCATCACTGAGGGCGTATGGGACAGCCGTTTCCGTTATGTCGACGAGCTTCGCAAGATGGGCGCCGAGATCCATGTTGACGGCAAGGTTGCCGTATTCAACGGTGTTGACCGCCTTATGGGTGCGCCCGTAACAGCCTATGACCTGCGCGCAGGCGCCGCAATGATCATTGCCGGCCTTGCTGCGGTCGGCGACACCACCATCAGCGACACACGCCATATCGAGCGCGGTTACGATGATATCGTAGGCAAGCTGAGGAGTGTCGGCGCTATCATCGAGTATGTGGAAGTTCCCGGTGAAGCCGAATAAATGAACTGTTTCTGTTCTTTTACAAGCGGTTCCAAGGGCAACAGCGCCATATATATCAAGGATAACACCCGTATCCTTATCGATGCAGGAACAAACACCAAGTATATAACCTCCTGTCTTAAGGAGCTGGGGCTGACGGCCAAAGATCTGACGCATATCGTTCTTACCCATGCCCACCGCGACCATATCTCGGCGCTTCCGGTGCTGCTCAAGCACACCGATGCCCGCCTTGTGTGCAGCGAGGGTACATATCAGCAGCTTCCCGTAAGGGTGGACGAGCCAATCCTCTTTTGGGAGGGTGAGAGCCTGACCCTCGGTGATGTGGAGGTTAAAACTGCGCCTACACCGCACGACTGTTTCGGCAGCTGCTGCTACAGCTTCGGTGAAGGCGAGGGCAGCCTTGCCTATTGCACCGATCTTGGAAAGGTCACTCCCGAAATATTCGAGCTTATGCGCAGGTGCCGCAATCTGTTCATCGAGTCGAACCACGATGTGGAAATGCTCAGAAACGGCCCCTATCCCTATTATCTCAAACAGAGGGTGCTGTCGAACAGCGGACATCTTTCCAACAAAGACTGCGCCAACATCGTTTCGCGCCTTGCCATAGAGGGTGTCGAGAAGGTCATGCTGGGTCATCTCAGCGAGACCAATAACCTGCCCCGTCTGGCGATAGGCGAGAGCTATCAGGCTCTTGGGCGCATGGGGGCAGACAGCGATGTTCTGCTGGGTGCGGCGGCCGCAAGACAGATGCAGGCGCCTATGGAACTGAGGTGACAGTATGCTTTCGGTAAAGATCATAACTGTGGGCAAGCTCAAGGAAAAGTTTTATCTTGAGGCCTGCAAGGAATATCTCAAAAGGCTCAAACCCATGGCCAATGTTGAGATACTCGAGCTTCAGGAAGAGGTAAACAAGCCCGACGGCCTCGAACGCGAGGCGGTTAAGGTGCTTGAGGCCATCCCTAAGCAGGCCTATGTCATTGCCATGTGCATTGAGGGCAAGCTTATCGACAGCGTTGCGCTGGCCGAGAAGTTTGCCGATATACAGACGAGGGGATATTCCAGCATAGTGCTGGTGATCGGCTCGTCCAACGGACTTGCTCCCGTTGTCAAGCAGAGGGCCGACTTCAAGCTTTCGATGTCGCCCATGACATTCCCTCATCACCTTGCGAGGGTAATGGTGCTTGAGCAGGTATATCGTGCACTTGCGATAAACGCAGGCAGTAAATATCATAAATAATAAAAAGCCACCCAAAAGGGTGGCTTTTCTGTTTTAATATTTCATATATTGAGTTTTTTCTTATATGAGTCGTAAAGTTTAAAACTCTCTACATCAGCATTTATATACCTTATAACTTCCGCAG
>JAFQVZ010000321.1 GCA_017407765.1 Clostridia bacterium
ATGAGTAACGGAGAATTTCCGACCATAAGCTTTTTACAAACACTCATCAAATCTGGCACATATAAAAATTGATAAATGAATAAGCGAAGAAAAGCTCCACCTGTTCTGGGGTGGAGCTTTTTCTGTGCAATTCGACGAATGGTTTGCTGGGTAAGCCTAAATCAGTCCAAATGTAAAAGAGAGAACCACTCTATACTCTTGCTATTTCGCCCGAAATATGTCATTATATAATGTTGTAACTTAAGCACATACCCGGAGGAAAACAATGCAGAAAAAATACAGATTCAATAAACCCGACTATGCCGTTGGTGAAAACGAAAAGCTCTATAACGATATGGCGGCCCAGGGCTGGCAGCTGGTAAAGCGCGGCAGCTGGCTCAGCACCTTCGAAGAAGGTAAAAAAGACAAATATCAGTATCGTGTAGAGATCGTCAAGGAGGGCACCATACCCACCCATCAGATAAGCGACCTCAAACACAAAGGCTGGGAGATCGCCGCAGAGAACGGCGTTGTCCACGTATTCCGCGGCAGCCCCAAGAAAAGCCCCAACTTCTTCCAGCTCACCCTGCCCCAGCGCGACTATGTCATCGATGCCCTTAAGCATGAATACATCCTTTCGGCATTCATTGCCGCAGCACTGCTGCTGGTGACCGCCTTTATCCTCATGTCGAAGATGGTCAGCGCCCTGTGGCTCCATTCTCCCGAAGCCCTTATGATGCTGGCGGCCTTTGTGCTTCTCTTTGTCTTCCGCACCCTCTATAACTCTCTCCGAACCCGAGAGCTCAAGGTTGCGATACAGGAGGGCGAGCCTATCGACCGAAGCATAAAGTCCGGAATGCGTCCCCACAGGATCATCGAAATGTCTCTTCTTGCCATGATCGCCGCCATTGCCATTGCAGGCTTTGCGGTGGTGTCCAGCTATGAAACACGCCCCATGCCCGAAAGCTCTGACGGCACATACATCACTCTCTCCGAGATGGGCTGGGATATGCCCCGAGTCGAAGGTGAAGACGGAGCAGCTGCCGCTTCGGTTGAAGAAAGCCGCAACCTGCTCTTTGACGTCTGCGACAGCTATGAATACATCTCGGATGGCGAAGAAAGCGAATGCATCATGAGCATTCAGGCCTATACACCTCATTTCGCCTTTCTCGAAGGCATGATGCCCGAGCTTATCATCGCATCGGCCGGCAGAGATGTCGGAAGCTATGAATCCCGCGACATCGAAGGCCTCGACCTTGCCCTCTACGGCGAAAGCGGCCTTGAATACATCGCCATGAAGGACGGCATCGCCTACCATATCGCCTATGCCGACCCCGCATCTCTTGCAGGCGGACAGAGTGAGAAGGATCCTCTTGCAACCCTGGCCGCAAAATAAAGGAGACGGCAGCTCATGAATAAAACTGTGTTTATAAATATTCGTCCCGCATCACCCGAAGATTTTAAGGCTGCAGCTGCCCTTGAAAAGGAGGTCTTTGACCTTCATCACGAAAACAGACCCGACTTTTTCCGCGACAACGATGCTCCGCTGACCCGCGAAGGCTTCCTCGACAAGCTGGAGAACTGCATATATCTCCTTGCCGAGGATGAAAAGGGCAGCATTGTCGGCCAGGCCGTCGCCCTCATACGCGGATATAAGGACCATCCCGTTTTCCGCGACAGACAGTGGTTCGAGATCGACGATATCTCGGTAGCCTCCTCTGCAAGGCGTATGGGCGTAGGAAAGATGCTCTTCGAAGCCATGAAAAGAGAGGCCGGACAGCGCGGCTTCGACCATATCGAGCTGTGTGTATGGAGCTTCAACAAAGAAGCACGCGCGTTCTATGAATCGCTGGGAATGACTTCGCGCATCGACCGCATGGAGATCGAGCTCTAAGCAAAACAAAAAGCCACCTTCGGGTGGCTTTTCTTATTTTATACTTATGTCTATGCCGCTCTCTGCGCCGTCTACGGTGACCGAAAGCTTGTGAGGCAGGCACACGATGGCGGACGCGCCGTCTTCTATCCAGCCTGTGCCGACACACACACGGTCGGGGCAATCAGCCTCAGACACCCTGACCCTGCCGTCCTTTATCTCAACGGTATTGCCGCAGTCCAGCTCGATGACCCGGTCTTCCGAAAGAGGCAGGC
>JAFQVZ010000322.1 GCA_017407765.1 Clostridia bacterium
ATGCTGTGATCTCGCTGGGCAGGGGCAGGGCCATCTGCTGCCATGCATCGGTGTAATGGAGGCAGCAAGAAATAACCTCTTTTCTTGCAAAATCCGTTTGGAAGTGTTATAATACTTAAACGTCTTATGATTTAAAAATGAAAGAAGGCGCATCTCCAATGGAGACTAAAAAAAGAATGGGCAGGGACCTGACGACAGGCAGCGTCCCCAAAGGTCTTATAGCCTTTGCGACCCCCTTATTCCTGTCGAATATGCTGCAGGCCGTATATAATATGGTCGACATGGTCGTTGTCGGCAAATATGTCGGCAGCGTCGGCCTTTCGGCGGTGTCCATCGGCGGCGATATCCTTAATATGCTCACATTCGTGGCAATGGGCTTCTCCAACGCCGGCCAGATCATCATTTCGCAGTATACCGGCGCAGGTATGCGTGAAAAGGTGACAAAGCTGATCGCCACCATGTTCACCTTCCTGCTGTGCTGTGCCCTCACCATCACGCTGCTGGGCACGATAGGCGGCACTACGGTGATGAAGCTGCTCAACACCCCGCCCGAGGCTATGGCCGACGTAAAGGCCTATGTCAATGTCTGCCTCAGCGGCCTTGTGTTCATCTATGGCTATAATATGGTCTCGGCTGTTCTGCGCGGCATGGGTGATTCAAAGCATCCCTTTATGTTTATCGCCATTTCGGCAATGATAAACCTGGTGCTTGACATTGTGTTTGTCGGCGGCCTTAACATGGGCGCCATGGGCGCGGCGCTGGCGACGGTACTCGGCCAGGCAGTAAGCTTTATCTGCTCGATAACTCTGCTTTACCGCATGAGGGATCAGTTTGGCTTCGACTTCAAGCTCACAAGCTTCCGTATACACAAAGATGTTCTTCGTCCCCTTATCAGCCTCGGCATCCCCATGGTTATCCAGTCGGCTGCCATCAACTTCTCCAAGATGTTTGTCCATGCGTGGATCAACTCTTACGGCGTAGTTATTTCGGCTGTATCGGGCGTAGGCACCAAGCTGGGCAACATCGCCAACCTGTTCGGAAACGCATTTTCCACAGCAGGCGGCGCGATGAACGGCCAGAGCATAGGCGCAGCCAAGTATGACCGCGTTCCCAAGGTCATAGCCACCACCTTCTGCATCAATGCTGCTGTTGCTGCCGTATTTTCGGCTGCCGTTGTCATCGCACCCCGCACGGTATTTGGCATTTTTACCAGCGAAGAGGCTGTTCTTGAAGTTGCGATGGAGTATATTCCCGTCGCAGTCATGACCTTCAGTTCGATGGCGCTCAGAAGCTGCATGATGACCCTCATCAACGGCTCGGGCAATTCCAAGCTCAACCTTGCTGTTGCGCTTCTGGACGGCGTTTTGGCCCGAATCGGTCTGTCGGCTCTGTTTGGCCTGGCTCTTGGCTATGGCTATATGGGTCTGTGGATCGGCGGAGAGATGGCAAGTTTTGTTCCCTTCCTTATCGGCGGAACATTCTTCCTCTCGGGAAGATGGAAACGCAAGAGCAAGCTGATCGAAGAAGACTGACAACTGAAAGTAAAAAAGGCTGCAAGCTTAGCTTGCAGCCTTTTTTCTTTGGTATGGAACTTTTCATGGATCTTTCGGTCTATATAGATAACAAGGCAGTTAGATAAACTTGAGTCTGAAAGGAGAAACGTCTGTGAAAAAGTATATTGCACTGGTTTTGGCTTTGGTTTGTGTGTCGGCGCTGGCGGCCTGCGGAGAGTCCGACAATAGTGCGGCAGAAAATGCAAAACTTTCTGAAATTGCAGTAAACGAACCTTTGGATTTGGAAACAAGCTCCGGAGTAGGAGCTGAAATTGCTTTTGAAAGTGAAGATATGATTGTGTTTTACGGAGACTTCGGTTTGTTTGGATATGACCTGAAAGCAAACGAGATAAAGTATTCTGTTGATTTTGAAAAGGCAGTCGGAATTGAGGGAAGCGTTCAGGGTAGCTATGGCACAGCTGTCGAAGTGACAGAAGATGGCAATAACATTATTATTTCTGAATATAATGCCGAAACAGAGGAAAGAGGAAAAACCTGTTATATTGATGTTTCCTCTCTGACTTATGAGCATAGCGAATATGAGAAGCCGGAAAAGCTCTTTGATAAAGAGAAGGTAGAAGGCTATGTTTATCCGGGAACTAAAATCAGCCAGATGAAATATGTGCTCGGAGATAAAGAGTGGAGCCTGTTTGAATAGGCCGATTTGTAAGGCTGCTTAATTGTTATTAAAGGCGCAAGGGTGAATTATCCTTGCGCCTTTTGGTTTATATATTCAGATAAGATCGGCAATGGGCATAAGCGAATCAAAACAATGGTCGGCAAGGGGATTTTCGCCCCTGTGGACATAAACCGTTTCGATGCCCAGAGCCTTTGCGCCTCCGATATCGGCCTCGATATTGTCGCCCACCATAATGAAGCGGCCGGCAGCGGGGCAGCGCGACATGGCAAGGCGGAATATGCCTTCTCCCGGCTTGTCGCAGCCTTCAAGGCCCGAGATAATGATGGAATCGAAATATCGGTCTATTCCAAGGGCGGCTATAACATCGCCCGCCTCGGGATAGTTGTTGGAGATCATCACGCAGGCGGCGCCCTTCTGCCTGCAGGCCTCCAGCGCCGCTATGGCATCGGGATATAGTACATAGTTCCCGGGGTCGATTATATGCTGCCTTATGAGGGGAACGGCCTTCTCGGCCTGCTCGTTTGTGAGGCCCATGGCGGTAAACACTTTAAAGAATCGGGCGTTCATCTCGTCCCACCAAGCTTCTCCGACGGGGCTGCCGTTGGGCCATTCGTCTTTCCAAAGGAAGGTGAAGCCGGCCATGCGGCGCAGCTCATACAGTTCTTCCATAGTAGGAAGCGCGATGGCGGGCGCGGCAGATACGGCTGCCTTCAGCACAGCATGGTTCCATATATTAGGGGCATACGACAAGGTCCCGTCGAAGTCCCAGAGTATTGCAGTTTTCATGTTTTCTCCTTTCAAAAGGGGGATAAAGCCATTTTATCATAAAAACAGGATATAAAAAAGAGGATGCCTGACGGCATCCTCTTTGAAGATGTATTGATTTGGCTTAGCGCTTTGCGGGAAGAACATACTTTGTCTTGTATTCGCTGTAAAGATGCTCGTAGTTATCGTAACCTTCGCGGTGCTCGGCGTTGTACTTATGTACGTCGAGGGCGCCGAACTCGGAGATCTCGATAATGCAGTTGGCGATATGAGCGCAATGGTCGGAAACGCGCTCGAAGCAAACCAGAAGGTCAGACAGGATAAAGCCGAGGTCGATGGTGCATTCGCCAACGCTGAGGCGCTTGACGTGGTTGCGCTTGATCTGCTCGACCAGCTCGTCGACGACCTGCTCGAGAGGCTCGATCTCGCCGGCGCGGATAATGTCGTTGTTGGTGAAGGCTTCGTGGGTGATGGTGACGATGTCGCCGACAGCCTTGCTGAGAACAGCGATCTCCTTCTGAGCAGCCTCAGAGAAGGATGCCTTCTTATCGCGCAGCTCTTCGGCTGCTCCGATGATGCCTACAGCATGGTCAGCGATACGCTCGTAGTCGCCGATGATGTGCAGCAGCTTGTTGATCTCGGCCGAGTCGGAGTCGCTCATGTCGTAGGCCGACAGCTTTACGAGGTAAGTGCCGAGGGCGTCCTCGAGGTTGTCGGTGCGGTTCTCGATCTCGCGGATCTCGTCAGCCAGTTTGGCGTCGTAGTTCTCATAAATCATGAGAGATGTGAGGATAGAGCCTGTGGAAAGCTCGCCCATCATAGCGGTTACCTGTGTCGAGCGCTCGACGGCAACAGCGGGTGTGTCCAGCAGACGCTCGTCCAGCAGGGAGGAAGCATCCTCTTCCTCTTCGCTCTTCTTGCTCTTGACGGTCTTTATTGCGAGGGTCTCGAGCTTCTTGTAGAAGGGAGCCATCAGGATTACAGAGAGGATCTTGAAGATGGTGTGAACACCGGCAACGCCCCACATGTCGATGATGTTATGAACGAACTCGAAATGGAAGATGCCGTTGAGGATGTTGAAAAGTGTAAGATAGAATACAACGCCGATGATGTTGAAGTAGAGGTGAACAACAGCGGCGCGCTTACCATTGGTGTTGGCGCTGAGGGCCGAGATCATGGCGGTTACGCAGGTACCGATGTTCTGACCCATGACGATGGGAATAGCTGCGCCGTAGGTGATGGCACCGGTGACGGTCAGCGACTGCAGGATACCGACCGAGGCCGAGGAAGACTGAACGATGGCTGTCAGGACAAGGCCGGCCAGAACACCGAGGATGGGGTTCTCGAACATGATGAGGATGTTGCGGAAGGCTTCGTTCTGAGCAAGGCCGCCTACCGAGTCGGACATCATGGACATACCTACCATCAGAACGGCAAAGCCGAGGAGGATCTCGCCGATGTCGTGCTTTCTGCCGCGCTTGACGAAGAGGATAAGGATGATACCGATAACGGCAAGGATGGGCATCCATGCGTCGGGTTTGAGCCACTTGATAAAGCTTGCGGCTGCGGCACCTGCCGAGCCGAGGCCCGAAAGACCGGTGATCCATGCTGTGACGGCTGTACCGACATCGGCGCCCATGATAACGCCGACGGCCTGAAGCAGGGTCATTGTGCCCGAGTTAACAAAGCCGACGACCATAACTGTGGTTGCCGAAGACGACTGGATAACAGCGGTTACGCCGAGACCCAGCATAAAGCCCTTGAAGGGGTTAGATGTCATCTTGCCGAGGATAGCCTTAAGGCTGGAGCCTGCACTCTTTTTGAGCGCATTTCCCATAACTTCCATACCGTAGAGGAAAAGGGACAGTCCGCAGAGCAATGACAATACATCAAAAA
>JAFQVZ010000323.1 GCA_017407765.1 Clostridia bacterium
AGAGAGGCGAACTCTCATGGGCAAACAGCGAGAAATTGCATATAGCCACCGGCTTTGTCCTGTTGATGAACTCGGCCATAGCCTCGGCGTTCTCGATGCCTCGGCCCTTGCCTGCGATGCCGGTCATGATATGGGCGGCATAGGTCATTCCCACGGCCTGTATCCTTGCGATCTGCTCATAGGCCTCGGCAAGGGTGTGATCCTTGGCCATCTGCTTGAGTATGTCGTCAAGTCCGCTCTCGATGCCCAGGTAAAGGCGGTTTACACCGGCGGCTCTGAGGGCCCTGAGCTCGTCGTCGCTCTTTTCGCTGATATTGGTGACGGTGGCATCCATATTGATGTTGACGCACGAGGGGAAATGCTCGTGGATCATGTCGAGGATCTTCATAAGGCGGTCGGTCTTCATGCCGAAGGCATTGCCGTCGCCGAGGAAGACGGTCTTGGGGTCGCCGCCTGCGGCCTTGACGCGGAGGATCTCGGCCTCCACCTGTTCGAGGGGCAGCTCGCGGTGGGTGAGGTGTTTAAACAGCATGCAGAACTTGCAGGCGTTATATGAGCAGCCTACGGCTACCGGCAGCATATATGATGCGCGTTCCATAGGGGCGCGGCATATCCTTCCTTCATATTCCATAGATCGGATCTCCTTTCAGGGATTCTTTATAATAATATGATAGCATCATGGGTATTTCATAGCAAGATGATATAGAAATAAACTATAAGTTTATAGAGATTTATAAATAGAAGATCTTGCTTGCCTCTGCCTATTTACTTCATCATAATATTATGATAATATATTATTGTAAATTAATATCTGTTGATGGTTTTTTAAAGGTTGCTGATTCCCTTTTGTGTTACAATTATGGGAAACAGGTTCCAAAGCCTCCCTTGCGTAATACCCTAAAGGGCACTTAGGGAGGTGCCCCGAAGGGGCGGAGGGATTGATCGTAACGAGCCTAAAAAATCATTCAGTCAGTGCCGGTAGTTTCTGTAATGCCCTTAAGGGCATACATAGAGGAACATTTGAGGGCAATGTATTTTTGTGAGCATGAAGTTGGGATTATTGAGACAGGAGGTAAAAAATGATTAATTTCTTAAAAAAGATCACACTTAAAGAAGTAATCATTATTGCGCTGCTGATCTGGTATACTGTCACACGTATTACTCCCTTTACCACCCCTATCCCTCCTCATATTTTTAAAATTGATGCCGATGAAGTTACGGCTATCAAGTTTTACTATACCAATAAGAGCTATATCGTAACGGAAAGAGCCGAAATAGATAAAATCGTAGACAGGCTTAATAAAACATGGTTTTGTTTTCTGTTTCCAGCAATTGATCTCGGTTATACCGGCGGAGAGAACCAGCGCATGTGGATATGCTCGGATGAATACAATGATGTATATGAAATAGGGCTTTCATCTGTAAAGGTAAACGGAATATATTATTTCTGCGGAGCCGTATCCATGCTGAGAGGGTATTTTTCCCTATGTGAACACCAATAATGAAAAAACCCATCCACAGTCTGTGGATGGGTTTTCGTTTAGATAATGCCGAGGTCGATCTTCCAGAGAAGAACACGCATGACCGACTCCTCGATGCGCTCGAGGGTGATGCGGCCTGCCTTCACAGCCTCGATAACGGCCGGCACCTGCACCTCAAACTCGGTGCAGCACAGCAGGTCGTTGCCTGCCAGCACCGCCAGCACGGCGGCCTCGCCGATGTCATAGCTGTTGCGGATGGCATCCATATAAAGGTCGTCGGTAACTACGACGCCGTCAAAGCCGATGTCTTCACGCAGGATGCGGTGAACTTCGGGCGAAAGGGATGCAGGATTGGTGGCATCCATCGAGTTTACGATATTGTGGCACACCAGAACGGCATCGGCACCAAATGCGATACCCTCCTTGAAGGGCAGAAAGTCGCTTTCATAGAAGGTGTCAAGGCTTCGCTCGTCATAGGTGACCTCGGTGTGGCTGTCGAGGGCATTGCCATAGCCGGGGAAGTGCTTGAGCACGCTGCCCATGCCCTCGCTCTCCATGACCGAAACAACGTTGCGTACATACTGGCCCGCCAGAGCGGCATCGCCGCCGAAAGAGCGCTTTGCCATGAAGGCCGAGCTGTCGGAGGTCACGTCGCAGACGGGAGCCATGTTGACGTTGATGCCGAGGGAGGAAAGCAGGCGGCACTTGTCGGCGGTGTCGGTCTGGATAAGGTCGAAGCCGCCTTCTTTATAGAGGGCCGAGGGCGACTTGAAGGGGATGGAGCGATACTGGCTGTAGCGGCTGACGCGGTTGACCGTTCCGCCCTCCTCGTCGACTGCGATGAGCATGGGTGTCGCGGCTGCGTCCTGATAGGACTGTATGTCGGCCGCGGCCTGATCCTTTGTTTTCTCCTTGAAGTCCTGGCCGAAGAGGATATAGCCGCCGAGAGCATAGTCCTGCGCCTTCTGAGCCTGGTCGGCTGCGGGGCATCGTGCCAGGAAGAGCTGGCCCACCTTCTGCTCGAGAGTCATGCTACTCATGATCTCAAGGGCCTTCTGCTCCTCTGCGCTGAGGACGACCTCGGGCTCCTCGGGTTCGGTGACTTCGGGCTCTTCAGGCTCGGTCACCGCGCTGTCTTCGCTGCCGGGCAGGGTGGGAATGTCGACGGTGCCGACGGCGCCGCAGCCTGCAAGAAGCAGCAGGGAGAGCAGCATTGAAATGATTTTGTTCATATCTTTCTCCGTATATCTGTCTTTATTGAAATCGCCGCAGCCATAAGGCCGCGGCGACTTATGTTTGATTTTATCGTGGAACGGAGCTTAGTCCTGCTTGCCCTTTGTCTGGAAGTGGCTCATGTCGCCATACAGCTTCTGGAGCAGAGCAAATTCTTCTTCATCATAGAAGGAGCACTGGCCGCGTGTGAAGCTCTTGGCAACTTCGATAACGAAGCGGCCTGTGACCTCAACATCGACCATATGTGTTGCGCCTGTTGCGCAGCCGGCTACGGGTGTTTCGGTCGTAACGGCAACGCCGACAACGGGAGCCTTTGTAGCAACCGAAGGCTGCAGGATGCTGTTCATATGATATACGCCGTTGCCATAGGGTGTGATATCCTGAAGCGACAGGGGGAATACGTGTGCAGGCTGGCCTGTGACTGTCTGCATGATCTCAACGAGGTCGTCGCTGGCCTTGAGGATATAGCCCTCCTTGACGGGGCAGGAGATGGCAAAGCCGCGCTTGCAGATGATCTTATTGCCCTTTGTTGTGTCGACCGACAGAACAGCGTCAACGTCCATCTCTACTTCGAGGCGGTTGATTGTCTCCATCTCAACAGGCGAGCCCATGAAGGGAGTGGGGAAGTGAGGAGATGTGGGAGCGTTGGGGCATACATGTGTTGTGACGATAACGTCGCCGGGGAGAACGTCGCCCTTTGCCTTCATGTCGCAGAGCTTGAGGGCAACTGCGATGGCTGTCAGAGCACCGTCGCCGTCGGAAACAAAGCCGATCATTTCGGGGCGTGCGCCGAGGCCGCCCAGACGGCCGGTTACGCCAAGTGTGGGAGCTGTGCCGCCCGAGAGCTTGCCGTTTTCGCCCTTGATGATGATGCGGACGAAGTCGGTCTGGCCCTTGGGGCCGTTGAGGGTCTTGACTTCAACACAGTCACCAAAACCCTTCTGAGCAAAGAAATCCTTTACTACATAGCCGCTTGCGCGGGGATCGTCGAGGATCTCAAATATATCGAGTACTTTTTTGAACATAAGAAAACACTCCATTCAGTTTATTTGGTTTTAAACCATATTAATTTTAGCACAGGGCATGGCCTATTGCAAGAAAAGGGACGGATTTTTGCCGTAGTTTGTCATAATGCCGCCGCACAAGTGGGTATAGCTTGACAGATGTGCACCGATAAAGTATAATATTATCATTAACAGCGTCATGAAGGCGCTTTCAATGAGAACGAACGCTCAGACCTCTCCGGCCGAAGCCGGGGCTGTTTCGAGTGTTTATTTTTTACTCTGAAAGGTGCAAACGACAATGACAAAAACAAGTTTTTCGATCAAAAAGCTGGTCATGGCGGCCGTATGCCTCGCCCTTGGCCTTTATCTTCCCTTCCTGACAGGTCAGATCCCCCAGGTGGGCAGCATGCTCCTGCCCATGCATCTGCCCGTCATGCTGTGCGGCTTTGTTTGCGGCGGCCCCCTCGGCCTCGTGGTGGGAGCAATCACACCCATCCTGCGCTCCACCCTTTTCGGTATGCCTCCCATGTATCCCACGGCGGCTGCCATGGCCTTCGAGCTGGCTGCCTATGGCTTCCTCACAGGCTTCCTCTCGGCTAAGCTGGGCCACAGCCTCAAATCTATCTATATCGCCCTCGTCGCCGCCATGCTGGGCGGACGCATCGTATGGGGCATCGCAATGGCTATTATGATGACATCCTCCGGCGGAGCCTTCACCTTTGCGGCCTTCATCGCAGGCGGCTTCACGGGCGCAGTCCCCGGCATCATCCTCCAGCTTGTCGCCATCCCGGCCATCGTTGCAGCTCTTCACAAGAGCAAACTTATCTAAGAAAGAAGTATCGTCCTATGTATCCCATCCTTGAGCAATATATCAGTTCCTGTCCCGATGCCCGACCCACCGACCTTATCAAGTTCTGCTACCAGTCGGTGATGGGTCCCGGCCACATGGCGCCCTCCCTTGAAAAGGCCGAGAGCCGCCTTGAGGCCGAGCTTGAGCTTATGGGTCTGCCCGACGGCAGCACCCCCCTCGTCCAGCCCCTTGAAGGGGATGCGGCAAGGCTCGACGTCGGCTGCGGACTTTCGCCTCACAGCCTCGCAGCCCTCTTCTGCATGACGGCAGACGGCTGGGCAAGGCCCGATAACTGGCAGGATGAGATAATGGCGATGCTCAGCGATCCCGGCGTTCGCGCCGCCATGCCATTTTCCGGCGAAGAGCTGGACAAGGCCATTGCCGCATGGCAGGCAGACGGCTGCCCCGCCGTGTCACACAGCGATGAATACAAGGCGAAGAACCGCGCGGCCTATCGCCTTGTGAACAAGGCATTCCTGCCTTATCTTGATGCAATAAAGGCCATCGAGAATATGCCCAAGCCT
>JAFQVZ010000032.1 GCA_017407765.1 Clostridia bacterium
AGGCCTCCAAAGGAGAGTCGGTTTTCACAACTATAAAGAATGCTCTGAACAAATGGAATAATGGCGGCGAAGCGGTTGGCACCGAAGAATACAATGCGCTGGAGACAAAGGTTACCAAGGACAATGAGCTTGTGATGAAGCACAAAACACACTATGCGATCTCATCCAGCGTAAAAGTGCTTGGTTATGGCGAAGGCCGCTTCTATGAAGCCAGACCTTATCTTTCCGAGGCCGGTGCAATACTTAATGTTTCCGGTCAGATCTCAGGAATGCAGCCGGTATATCTTTTTGTTCCCTTCCATGTAGAATATGGAATTGGAGTTTCTCTGACCTTTATAGCTGCTTTTGAACAGGATCCAAGCAGCGGAAGACTTATTCCCAAGGGATATCTTGAAGGTTCTGAGAAAGGTTTGAATCTGAGTGGATCACTTGAGTTTTTTGGTGGTCCTGCTATTGGCGATCCTTCCGTAGTAAGTGCGAAGCTTAGAGCTACAGGTACAGTGACATCAGAAATGAATATTCCTTTTGATAGCGATGAAATGAAGCTCTATTCGAGTGTTGCGGCTGATATCATTGGTTCGATAGCCGGATTTGAAGGCAAGTGGCGACTTTGGCAGGGAGACAAGTTTGTGATCTATGAAAACGGCGAATGGTTCCCTGAATATGGACTTGCGGCATTAAGCATGGATGAAGATTTGACGGCGGGCGGGATGATAGAGCCTGAACGCAGTTATCTTGATAATGGATCAGCGTTTACGGCGAATGTATCTCCTTTTATGAGACTTGGCAGCAATGATGCCGATAACAAGACTATTCTGACCAATGTTTATCCTTTTGCAGACGTAGAACAGGTGTCTTTCTCTGATGGCAGCCGTTTGCTGGTGTGGAATGGCGACCTTGAGTCGCGAACTGATGCCGACCGATCGGTTTTGTTCTATAGCTATTATGATGCATCCACAGGTATGTGGACTGAACCGTCACAGGTTGAAGAGGACGACTCTACTGCCGATTATTATCATACTCTTAGATGTTTTGATGATGCGGCATACCTTGTTTGGAATGAGGCCGATGCATCGCTGGAGGGAAATGCCGGCGAAGAGGTGACCGAAGAAGATATAATAAACAGGCTCAATGCCTTTGGATTGTCTTATGCGCGTTTTGATCGGTCTGCGGCATCGTTTGCCGATATCAGTCAGATCACCGAGAAAAACGGAAAGGCTGATCTTCTGGCCGATATGACTATTGTGGGAGGCCTTCCCACAGTAGTGTGGGTGCAGACATCCAATGGCCTGAACCTTGATGACGGAGTCCTGCACAGCGCATCGCTTATCGATGGCAGTTGGAGCAGTTCGGCCCTTGCTGAGCTTTCGGGCATTGACGGCCTGGCAGCAACCGAAGAAGAAGGGCAGCTTGCGGTCTATTACAGCCGCAGCGAAAGTGATGATCCTGCTGATCGCGATCTTTATCGCTGGTGCGACGGAATAGAAACTATAGTCAGTGATGAAGAGGATATCACTGAGAACAAACCTGTTTTTTCCAATGGACGATTGGCATGGTATGAAGGCGGAGCCATTCACACAACAGAAGGTATTTCTGCTCCTATTACCGGAGGCGGAGATTGCTTCCAGTATCTTTATAACGATAGCAACGGACGTCAGGCCATAGTATATGCCACAGCAGATGGCACGGGAAGTGAACTGAAAGCCGTGTTCTCCAATGATGGCTTCTGGGGTGAACCGATAACTCTTGCCGAAACTGAGGCAGGGCTGTTCTATAGTTTTTCCGGTGTTCTGCTTGATGACGGCACACTTTCAGTATCTGCAAACCTCTGGGACGAGTCGTCTGACAGGGTTGCCGATATAGTTATGGTGGATATAGATCCTTATCCGGAACTTAAGCTGGAGCAGGCCGATTACGATGCACTTACCTTGGTACCCGGCAGCGAGTTGGAAGTCGTTATGTCGGTTAAAAATATCGGTTCGCGGGATACGAATGCTGTACGTACCGATTTCTATTCAGAAGGCGCATTAATAGACAGTTGTGTTACAAAGGTAAGGATACCTTCGGGAGCTTCCGAAACATTTATAGCAAGATGCAGTTTGCCGGAGGAAATTTCCACGGGCACTATATCTGTTCATACTTATGCAATAGGAGTGCAGCCTGAGGTTATGACAGCAGACGAAAGCTCTGACATTGTGCTCAATACCACCGATCTGTCGCTGGAGGAAATGTATGCGAAGCAGCTTGCCGGACAGACGCTTGTCACGCTGCAGATTGTGAATCGCGGTCTTACAGAGCTTGATGATGTTGCTTTGACGCTCAGAAAAGGCGCTTATGACGGACCGGTCATTGCAGAGCAGGTTGTTGTGGCACCTTTGGCAGGCGATTCTCAGACAGTAGTGTTTGTGGCGGATCAGGAGATAGCTGCAGGAACAGTGCTTTATGTAACGGCAGAGGTGCAGGAAGGCGGCGAGAATATCATAAGCAATAACAGTATTCTTGCTGTGCTCCAGGAGGCTGAATCTGTGGGATTTACTTATGATGCCGAGCTTTCGGGCAATAAGGTCAATATAACAGCATCAAATATGACAGACGAGGTTGAGAAGGTACGTTTTATTGTTGCCTCGTATGAAAACGGCAGGATGATCGGCTGTGTAATATGTGATGCCGAGCTCGAAGGATATACCGAAGCATGGGAAGATACAGTTGAAGTCATTGAGGGAGATAATATAAGAGTTTATGTTCTTGATGATGATATGGAGCCCATATCGGAAGCAATAGAATTAAAGTAAAACATAGGAGGAGAAAATGAGTTTTCCAACATTTGATGAATGTGTAAAGTTCCATGGCCATCTCTGCGGAGGAGTGAGCATGGGTTATGTCTTGAGCCGTTATGCGATGGATAAGCTTGGAGCTCAGCCGGGCGATCCTCTCTACTGCATCGCGGAGTTCCAGAACTGCCTGATCGATGCCATTCAGTGCATGACGGGCTGCACAACAGGCAAGAAAAATCTGGTTATAAAAGACGAAGGATCGCGCGCCATCACACTTGTAAATAAGGACACAGGTGAGGGATATCATGTAACCATTGATATCAAGGTGCCCGACGGTCTCTCCAAGAGTGAGGCCTCGGAATATATTCTTGCGGCAGATCCCGAAGCTGTCTGCAAAGCCGTACCTGTAAAAATCGATATCCCCGCAAAGCACTGATGAAAAATAAGACCTCTGAGAATGATCCTATGACAGACCGTTCTCAGGGGTCTTTTTATTTGTTTTGCAATAAAACTCTTTTTTGAGTAAAGAAAAATAAATGAAAACAGCACGATTTGCATACTGATAAGCACCAAAATATATATAAAAGTCCGAAGAAAAATATATAATTGTATTGTATGATATACTGATGCTCCGAAGGGAGGAATAATAATGAAAACACTTATTTCGGGCGGCCATGTCATAGATCCTGCTAATCGCGTGAATGGCAGGCTCAATATACTTATTGAAGATGCGAAGATCGTATGGGTCGGCAGAGGCGAACCGGAGGCAGATAAGGTGATCGATGTCGGAGGGAAGATCGTTGCTCCGGGATTTATAGACATTCATCTGCATGAAGATCCTATAGATAATGGCAGGATATCGCCCTGCATATTTGAAATGATGCTTAGGCAAGGTGTCACAACTGCTGTCGGCGGCAACTGCGGCATAAATGTGTGGGATCCCGGTGAATATCTTGATATAGTCGACCGCGACGGAGCGGCTGTCAATGTAGGCCTTTATGCCGGACACGAATATTTCCGCAAGGCTGCCGGCGCCTTAGATATCTATGCTCCTGCCACAGAAGAGCAAAAGCAGGAAATGGTGAAAGAGATCGGCAAGGCGCTGGAAAACGGATGTGTTGGTGTTTCTTTTGGCCTCAGATATGTTCCGGGAGCCGATAAGGATGAGTTTTTCAGAGCAGCTGCCTGCTGCAGAGAGGGAAGAAAGATCATTGCTTCTCATGTAAGAGATGATGCCGATGCCATCTTTAAGGCTATCGATGAGTTCTGTGAGGCCGGTGTAGAATACGGCCTGCCGGTGCAGATATCTCATATCGGATCTATGGGCGGCTTTGGCCAGATGGAAGATGTGCTCAGGCAGATGGATGAATATAAGCTTAACGGCCTTGATATTGCCATGGACTGTTACCCCTATTTTGCCTTTTCCACAAGGATAGGAACTCCCACATACGATCCCGGTTGGCTTGAACGCTATCACTGCGGATATGATGTTCTTGAGTTCTGCGAGGGAAAGTATAGGGGACAGCGTGCTACAAAAGAGACCTTTGATGAGGTAAGAGCCGAGTTTCCTGAATGTATAACGGTGTGCCATGTTATGCGGGAGGAAGATGTCAGAACGGCCTTCGGTCATCCGGGAGTCATGCTGGCGAGTGACGGACTTGTGAACAACGGGCAGGGTCATCCCCGTGCTGCGGGTACCTTCCCGAGGTTTATTGCCGAGTTTGTGCGTAAGGGTACGCTCAGCCTTTATGATGCGGTAAATAAAATGACCGCAATGCCGGCAAACAGACTTGGGCTTGAAAATAAGGGAAGGCTGAATGCAGGGGCGGATGCCGATATTACGATTTTTGACTTCGACAGAATAACCGACAGAGCAACTTTTGCCGAGCCGGCGCTTGAACCTGAAGGGATCGAGATGGTTATGATCGGCGGAGAGATCGCTTTTGAAAAGGGAAAAATAATCAAAAACAACTGCGGAAGAGCAGTTAGAAAATAAGTTTTAATCAATAGGAGGATAACTTTTATGGAATATGGCTTTTGGTCTCTTGTGCCGCCTCTGCTGACTATCGTGTTGGCTCTGACGACCAAGAATGTTTTTATTTCGCTGATCGTTGGCATCATGACGGGATCCTTTATCCTTAACGGATTTAATCCTCTGGTTTCGGTCAATGCGGGCATCTATTCGATACTCGACAACATGACCCAGGGCAACACCCTTATCATTGCTTCCTGCCTCATAGTCGGTGCGGTAATTCATCTTATGGAACGTTCGGGCGGCATCGAGGGCTTTGTTGATGTTGTCGTAAAGAATAAGGGTTATATCAAGACAAAGCGCGGAGCTAATCTGTTCACATGGCTGCTGGGTCTTGCTATTTTTACATCGGGCTCGCTGAGCTGCATGGTAACCGGTGCTGTTTCACGCCCCATCAACGATGCTCTCAAGGTGCCTCACGAAAAGGCGGCTTTCCTTGTACATACAACTTCCACCCCCTGGTGTGTTCTGTTTCCGTTCAGCGGATGGCTTGCTTCGATGACGGGTTATCTTGTATCGGGCGGTGTTGCCGAAGGTCAGGCTGTATCGGTCCTCTTCCGGTCGCTGGGCCTGAATATCTACTGCATCCTTTCTATCCTGATGTGCCTCTTTGTTTCGCTTACACAGAAGGATTTTGGCCCTATGGCTGCCGCTGAGAAGCGTGCTGCCGAGACCGGACTGCTGGACGATCCGGCTCACGGCACAAAGGAAGTGGTCGAGGCTGCTGTTTCGGGCGCTAAGCCCCGCGCATGCAATCTGCTGGCTCCCATCGGAGTTCTGATCGTCGTCATGTTTGCTGCTCTGTTCATCACCGGAGGCGGCAATATCATGAACGGTGCAGGCACTCAGGCCCTTATCTGGGCAGTAGTCGCATCTCTTGTCACGATCATCGTTATGAATGTTGTTCAGAAGGTATTTACTTTGGACGAAGCTATTGATGAGATGTTCAAGGGTATGAGCCATATGCTCCCCATAGCTTTCATTCTGCTTTTCGGTTTCACAATGGGCACAGTTGTCAAGGCTCTTGACACAGGCTCATATCTCAGCTCGCTGTTCCAGCAGTTCCTCAATCCGGCTCTGCTGCCTGCGCTGACCTTCCTCATTGCTTTGCTTATCTCGTTTGCTACCGGCACTTCGATGGGTACAATGGCTATCATGGCGGTCATTGCTCTCCCCATGGCATTTGACATGGGAACCAGCATTCCTCTGGTGGCAGGCGCCATGTTTGGCGGATCGATCTTTGGTGACCACTGTTCTCCCATTTCGGATACTACCATCATGACCTGCTCCACAACGGGATGCGATATCATCGATCATGTAAAGACGCAGACGCCCTATTGTGTAGGTATTGCCGTCGTAAGCTTTGTATTCTATGTAGTCGCAGGTTTTATCATGTAATCAGCAGTCGCCCTTTCTTAATTCAGGAAAGGGCGATTTTTCTTTCTATTGCAAGAAAAGGATAAATATTCTATACTGAAACTGAAGAATATCCAATACTCTCTGAACTGGAGGATAAATTATGATAATGCAGTATGCCGATCAGGTAAAAGAACTGGTCATAGAACACCGCCGCACGATACACCGTTTTGCCGAACTGGGTGGAAAGGAATATAAGACACGCGATTATTGCATCGCAGTATGCGATCGCCTTGGCCTGCCTCACGAAATGGTCACCGACTGTGCCTTTATTGCCCGTCTGGAAACCGGCAGGGAAGGCCCCCATATTGTCCTCCGTGCCGATATGGATGCCCTCCCCATGCCCGAGCATCCCGAAAATCTCAAGGGTCCCCGCGTATGCGTTTCCGACGATCCCAACACCTGCCATGCCTGTGGACATGATGCTCACACAGCCATGCTTCTTGGCTCTATGGAGGCTCTGTGCAGCATGAAGGACGAGCTCTGCGGCACAGTGTATTTTGCCTTTGAATCGGGAGAAGAGATTGGCGCCAGCGGACGTCAGGTGGTAGAGGCTCTTAAGAAATACCCCATCGACACAGCGTGGGGCATTCATGTATATTCTGCGCTTGAATCGGGCAAGATCGGCATCCGTTCGGGCGCATGTATGGC
>JAFQVZ010000324.1 GCA_017407765.1 Clostridia bacterium
AATACTTTATCAATAAGACCGTACTCTGCAGCCTGTGCAGCAGTCATAAAATTGTCCCGGTCTGTATCTCTTTCGATAACATCCAGAGGCTGTCCGGTCCGCTCGCTGAGTATGCGGTTGAGCTTATCCTTTGTGCGCAGAATATGATCGGCATGGATCTTGATATCGCTTGCCTGACCTTTCATTCCGCCCAAAGGCTGGTGGATCATAATTTCACTGTTGGGAAGAGCATATCTTTTGCCCTTTGCGCCTGCACAAAGCAGAAATGCACCCATACTTGCAGCCATGCCGACACATATGGTGCTGACATCGCACTTAATATACTGCATGGTATCGTAGATAGCCATACCTGCACTTACAGATCCGCCGGGACTGTTTATATAAAAACTGATATCCTTGTCGGGATCCTGTGCTTCAAGATACAAAAGCTGAGCAACGATAAGACTTGCTGTTGTATCATTAACCTCATCTGACAGCATGATAATTCTGTCGTTAAGCAACCGGGAAAATATGTCATAAGAACGCTCTCCACGGCTGTTCTGTTCTATTACCATTGGGATATAGGGCATGATCATACTCCTTTCATCAATAATGATTTTATATCCGTTGCATCGAGAAATATGTCGTAAGACGCAGACTTATTCTTCGTCCTTCTTAGCGGCTTTTTTTGCAGCAGGCTTCTTTGCTTCGCCTTCTGCCTTCTTTGCAGTCTTCTTTGCTGCGGGCTTAGCAGAAGACTTGACGATTTCCATAGCCTTCTGAACGAGCATATCGCCCTTCATATCCTCTGCAGCGATGAACTCCTTGACGCGGGCAACATCCATTTTATTGTTCTCTGCGAGAGAAACAAACTCAGCCTCGACCTCTTCGTCGGAGATCTCAATGCCTTCGCACTTTGCAACAGCTTCAAGAGCCAGACGAACTTTAACATTGCGCTCGGCCTGAACGCTGAATACCTGACGGAAGGACTCCATGGTCATACCGCTCATCTGCAGGTATGTATTCATATCCATGCCCTGTGCAGCAAGACGGTAGGAGAAATCATCAACGATCTTGTCTGTCTGGGTTGCGATCATAACTTCGGGGATATCGCACTTGAGGCCCTCAAGGAGCTTATCAAGAATCTTTTCTTCGAAATCAGAAGCTGCTCTGCTCTCTTTACCCTCACGGATGCGAGCCTTTACGCTTGCTTTGTACTCATCAAGAGTATCAAACTCGGAAACATCCTTTGCGAACTCGTCGTCCAGCTCGGGCTTTACGCTTTCCTTGACAGCCTTTACCAGACACTTAAAGGTAGCTTCCTTGCCTGCCAGCTCGGTTGCCTGATAGTCTTCGGGGAATGTAACGATAACATCGCAGGCTTCGCCGGCCTTTTTGCCGATGAGCTGCTCTTCAAAGCCGGGAATAAACATACCGGAGCCGATCTTGAGGTCATAATCCTCAGCCTTGCCGCCGTCAAATGCAACACCGTCAACATAGCCGTCGAAATCAAAGGTGATGATATCGCCATCCTTAACTTCACGCTCAACAGTGACCTGACGTGCATTGCGCTCTCTTACGCGCTCGATCTCAGCTTCGACTTCCTTCTCGGTTACGCGGACAGTCTGCTTTTCAGCTTCAAGGCCCTTGTACTCACCGATCTCAGCCTCGGGCTTAACAGTTACGATAGCCTTGTAGGTGAACTCGCCATCTTTGATATCCAGATCGGTAACAGCAGGACGGTCAACAGGAGTGATGCCTGCAGCCTTGACTGCATCATAATAAGAATCTTCACAAGCAAAGTTCATTGCATCTTCGTAGAATACTTCGGGACCGTACAGCTTCTCGATGATCTTACGGGGAGCCTTGCCCTTGCGGAATCCCTGAATGTTGATCTTGCCTACGTTCATTCTGTAAGAACGCTCACAGGCCTTTTCAAACTCTTCCTTGCTGACGAGGATCGACAGCTCTACCTGATTTTTTTCCTTCTTTTCTGTGCTGATTAACTTCACGAATTTTTCCCCCTTGAGGTTTTTATATTTATTTTAATTTTACTCGGATAGTTTAACGGGTACAAAATCAACGGCATCTGCCGAAACAAGTTTGTATTCTATTCCGCCGCGCATACCCGTGAATGCGTTTCTTATGCTCTCGCCGTGGAGATGTCCGTAACAGCAAAGCCTGACATTGAACTCTTTCATCACATCGGTAAATGCACTTATCTCATAATCTCGGCATACCGGAGGATAATGCAAAAAACAAAGTATCTCTCTGCCATCCGCATAGGAAGAAGCTGCTTCAAGGGATTGTCTCAGCCGCATCACTTCCCTTTTGAACACCTTGTCCTCTGCCGAAGACGGCTTGCTATTATCATACATCCATCCACGGGTTCCGCACAAGAGTATTTTTGAATTATATTCAAAAAAATTATTGTGCAAAAACTCTATTGTGGTTATTCCGTTGTCGTCAAAGAACCGATTCATCTTTGCAACGGTTTCCCACCAGTAGTCATGATTTCCTTTTAACAATATCTTTTTTCCCGGAAAACTGTCAAGACGCCTGAAATCCGGCAAAGTGTCTGCAAGATTCATTCCCCAGGAAAAGTCGCCGCAGATAACCAGTACATCGTCATCAGACTTCATGCACTCACCAATGGAGTCCATGAGCTTCTGATCATATCCCAGCCATTTGCCGCCAAATACATCCATAGGCTTGTCCCTGTCGGACGAAAAATGGGTATCTCCAATAATGTATAAAGCCATAAATCACCTACACAAAGGCATTTTCAATATGGTTGATCTCGTTGGAATCGGTATATATCTCAATTATATCAAATCTGGGCTGCAGGTCACATGGATTGTTTGCCAGCCACTGAAGCGCAGTTTTAATTATCTTCTGCTGCTTGGAGTATGTAACAGCTTCGCATGCACGGCTGAAGTTCGCATTCCTGCGAAGCTTTACCTCTACAAATGCAACGATGTTCTTTTTTCGTGCAATGAGGTCAATTTCGCCAAAAACGCTGCGATAACCCGCGCCAAGTATCTTATACCTGTGCTTTTTCAAGTACTCGGCAGCCATAAGCTCGCCGTATGCCCCCGAAAACTTTGTGGAAGTTCCGATGGTTACA
>JAFQVZ010000325.1 GCA_017407765.1 Clostridia bacterium
ATCGATATAGTGATCGACAAATGCGCTGTTCTGTTCGGTATCAAATGCCTCAAGAAGAGCAGACGAAGGGTCTCCCTTATAATCTGCTGCCAGCTTGTCGATCTCATCGATAAGTATCAGGGGATTACGGCTGCCCGCCTGCTTGACTGCGTTAATAAGTCTGCCGGGCATGGATCCGATATAAGTACGTCTGTGGCCACGGATGTCAGCTTCGTCGCGAACACCACCAAGCGAGATCCTGGCATAATTACGGCCCAGCGCCTTGGCAATAGAACGCGCAACCGATGTCTTGCCTACGCCGGGAGGGCCTACAAGACAAATGATCTGACCCTTGATGCCGCCCGAAAGTGTCTTTACAGCAAAGAACTCAAGAATACGTTCTTTTACCTTCTCAAGGCCGTAGTGATCGGCTTCAAGGATCTTTGCCGCCTTTGTGATATCATCATTCTCTTCAGTGACCTTTTTCCAGGGCAGCTCGAGGATAGTATCAAGATATGTTCTTACAACGCCGCTCTCAGGAGAAGAAGGCTGCATCTTTGCAAGCCTCGAAGCTTCTTTTACGAGCTTATCTTCTATTTCCTTCGCAAGGCCGATAGCCTTGATCTTATCAATGTAGGTGCGGGATTCGCCAACTACATCTTCGTTCTCTCCCAATTCCTCGTTGATAACGCGGATCTGTTCACGCAGATAATAATCACGCTGGCCCTTATCCATCTGGATCTTAACTTTATTCTGAATATCCTGTTCAAGAACAAGAATATCGATCTCATCGATCAGGATGCGTGTAAGAAGCGCACAGCGCTTGCGGACATCGAGCTCTTCAAGCACCTTCTGCTTGTCATTATGCGAGATAAAAATGTTAAGCGCGATAAAGTCGGTGACATATCCCATTTCATTGTTGTCAAATACCTTTGCAACAACATCGTTATTAAGCTTAGGTGCCAGCTCGGCATATTCAAGAAACAGATCGCGAAGTGTCCTGACTGCAGCGGCATCTCTTTTGCCGGAAGCAGGCCTTTCCTCTTCCTCGATCTGATATACGTCACATCTGAGGAACTCGCTGTCATCAAGAGCTGTGTATATTTTTGCTCTGCTGAGACCTTCGGCAAGAACTCGCAGGGTGCCGCCGGGCATTCTCAGAACCTGCTTTATCTTTGCGACTGTACCAACCGAATATATATCTTCAAAGGTGGGTTTTTCCACCGCCATTTCCTTCTGAGAAACAAGGAAGATCTTCTGATCTCCTGACATGGCCTTATTGAGGGCGTTAATTGAAATCTGCCTGCCCACATCAAAGTGGAATACTGTCTTGGGATATACAGTAATTCCCACAAGAGCCATTGTCGGTATATTATGGATGATCATTTTGCTGTCGAAATCTTTGATCATTTACATACTCCTCCATTCTAATGATAAAGTATATCATATTTCTCAGTTTTATTCAAGCTATACGGCTATTTACCCATAAACAAAAAGCGAGGCACGGATAAAAACCGCACCTCGCTTATGTATTTTAATCTCTGATTATCTTTGCCTCTCCGTTTCCGGACACCATATCGGCGGTGATAACCACCTTTTTGATAGACCTGTCGGAGGGAACTTCAAACATCAGCTCGTTGAGCAGCCCTTCCATAACCGAACGCAGGCCTCGAGCACCTGTATTGCGCTCGATGGTCTTGCCGGCGATAGCCTTGAGAGCCTCTTCCTCAAACTCAAGCTCTACACCATCAAGGTCAAACAGATGCTTATACTGCTTTGTGATGGCATTTTTAGGCTTGGTGAGAATATCGAGCAGTGCCTGCTCGTCCAGGCTGTCGAGACTTACCAGGATAGGCAGACGGCCTACCAGCTCGGGAATAATACCGAACTTGAGAACATCGTGATGCTCGACCTGCTTGAGCAGATCAGAGCTTCTTGCCTCTTTCTTGGAACGGACCTCGGCTCCAAAACCTATTCCCTGCTTGCCTGTGCGCTTTTCAACCACCTTCTCGATGCCGTCAAA
>JAFQVZ010000326.1 GCA_017407765.1 Clostridia bacterium
CGAAGGATCTCACGCCATGCTTGCGGCAGGACAATCCCCCTTGCCGTGCCGTGCCCCTCCGTTGTATAATCGTATAAAATAAAGATATATACGGAGGTTTTCCCATGAGCCCCACTGTAAACCATAAAAAACTCGAAGATCTCTGCGCGCGCCTTCTTAATAAAGCCGGCGCCTCGGAGAACCATGCCGCTATTACGGCAAAATGCCTTGTGGATGCCGACCTCTGCGGAGTAGATACCCACGGCGTAAGCCGCATGGAGGTCTATATGAAGCGCCTTGAGGCCGGCGGAGTCAACTGCGGCGGCAGCCCCAGGGTCATATACGAATATCCCGGCGCCGCACTCATCGACGGCGACGGCTGCCTGGGTCAGGTGACATCCATAATGGCCATGGAAATGGCCATCGAGAAGGCAAAAACCGCCGGATGCTACACCGTATTTGTCCGAAACTCCTCCCACTACGGCATGGCTGCCTACTACACAAGGATGGCTGCCGAAGCCGGCATGGCGGCATCCACTTCCACCAGCGCCCCTTCGGCCCTCGCACCATGGGGCAGCCATAAGGCCTTTTTCGGCCCCGACCCCATCTCCTATGCCTTCCCCTCGCCCGACGGAGTGCCCATCGTCCTCGATATGGCGCCCAGCGTGGTGCCCCGCGGCAGGCTGATGCTGGCCATCAATAACGGCGAGACCATCCCCGAGGGTTGGGCCGTCGATAAAGAGGGCAACCCCACCACCGACCCCAAAAAGGCATGGGAGGGCACCCTTCTGCCCATCGGCGGGCACAAGGGCGCAGGACTTACCATGTGTCTTGATATCCTCAGCGGCATCCTTCCCGGCGCCGCCTTCGGCCCCCACATCGGCTCGCTGTTCGACGACACGGGCCGCACCCAGAACATCGGCCATGTCTTCACCGTCTATGACCCCGCGATGTTTGCGGGAAAAGAGCGCTTTATGAGCGATATTGCCGCACTTAAGGCCGAGGTAAGGGAGCTGCCCCGAAACCCCGGTGTCAATGAGATACTTCTTCCCGGCGAGATCGAGGCCCGCAGAAAGGCCGAAAGGCTGGAAAAGGGCATCCCCCTTTCCGATAAGACATATAAGATGCTGCTTGGCCTCTGCGAGGCGCATCAGATGGAGGCAGATATATGAACGAAGAAATGAGATTTCCTCTCGACATACTCGAGGGCGCATTCAAGGTGGTGCTCAGCCGCAGCACCGGCGCCTTCCGAAAGATAGTCATCAATAAAAAGTCGGGAAAAGAGGGCGAGTATTTCCAGGCCGAGAAATACACCGACAAGCAGGTCTTCCACGAGAATATCGAGCTTTCGGCCATCGGTGATTATGTTTCGGCCCTCTCCCCCATAGAGTTCAAGCAGGCCGACTGCTTCTCCGAGGGTGTGTGCAGGACCCTCCGTGTGTCCAAGAAGGGCAAAATGACGGTGAGCTCGTCCAAAACGGGAGCCGTTAAGAAGGCTGAGGACCACAATCGTCAGAAAAACTACCTGCTGCCCGAGGGCGAGGTCATCCCTCCCCTTGTGGATCTCGGAGTATTTACTCCCGAAGGCAGGGTAGCATCGAAGATGCAGGATAAATACCGCCAGATCAACCGCTTTGTCGAGCTTATCGACGATGCCGTCCGCCGCCACGGCAGGAAGGACATCACCATCATCGACTTCGGCTGCGGCAAGTCGTATCTGACCTTTATCCTCTATTACTACCTCACCGAGATAAGGGGCCTCGAGCCCACCGTCATCGGCCTCGACCTCAAGGCCGACGTTATCGCCCAGTGCAACCTGACTGCCGAGCGCTATGGCTATAAGGGTCTGCGCTTCGAGCTGGGCGACATAGCCGGCTATAAGCCCGAAAAGGCGCCCGACATGGTCATTTCCCTCCATGCCTGCGACACGGCCACCGACCATGCCATCTATAACGCCATTTCGTGGGGCACGAAGATGATCTTCTCGGTGCCCTGCTGCCAGCACGAGCTCAATGCCCAGATCAAGAGCGACAAGCTCTCGGCTCTGACGAGATACGGCCTTATCAAGGAGCGCACGGCGGCGCTGATGACCGATGCCATCCGCGGCTGTCTGCTGGAGAGCAAGGGATACAGGACCAATCTGCTGGAGTTTGTCGACCTTGCCCATTCGCCCAAGAATATCCTCATCAGGGCGTATAAGTCGAACACCCCCGACGACAAGCGCCGCGAGGCGCTGGACGAGGCATTGCGCCTTATGGACGAGTTCGCCCTCTCGCCCACCCTCTATAAGCTCCTTTACTGGAAAAAGATCGGAAGATAAGCTAAACCCCCATCCACATATCGTGGATGGGGGTTTGATGTGCCTCCCTTGTGTAAAGGGGGCCGTTTTGCCCTCTCAGTCAGCTGCGCTGACAGCTCTCCCATAGGGAGAGCCAAGAGTACTTGTAGGAAGAATGGCGTGAGATCCTTCGATTCCGTGCTACGCACTCCACTCAGGATGACAATGTAGTCAGGCGAAAATCTAAAATGTCATTCTGAGCAAGCACGAAGTGCGCTGTCGAAGAATCTCACATAAAGATATAGTCAGGCATTTCTTGCCTCCCTTGCCTAAAGGGAGGTGCCCCGAAGGGGCGGAGGGATATTTCGGTGAGCCCGGTCGGGCGAGCAGTGCTCGCCCCTACAATATCCCCCAGTCAACTTCGTTGACAGCCCCCTTTAGGCAAGGGAGCCATAAAAGTCTTATTCATCTATCCCGAATATGTCCTTAACGCCCATCAGGATAATGCTGAAATATTCCCTCACATA
>JAFQVZ010000033.1 GCA_017407765.1 Clostridia bacterium
AGCTTCAGTTCTTCCGTCACGCCGTTCCCGAGAGCGTAAATATGCTTATCGACCAGCGCCGCAGGATCGACCCCGTCATCACCAAGCTGGGCAGCGATATGTCGGTGCCCGACCGGTATCTCAGAGAGATAACCGCCCTCTACCGCGAGGCACTTAAAGAAGAGGGGCTCGAATATGCCACATGGGGACACATCGGCAACAACCACCTCCATGTCAATATCCTTCCCCGAAATGCCGAAGATCACCGCCGCGGCAAGGAGATATTTGCCGAATGGGCCCAGACCGTCACCAAAATGGGCGGCGCCGTCTCGGCCGAGCACGGCGTAGGCAAGCTCAAGGCGCCCTTCCTCACCATCATGTATGGCGAAAGACACATTGAAGAGATGCGTAAGCTCAAGCTGACTCTCGACCCCAAGGGCCTTTACGGCATCGGAAACCTCTTTAACCTTGAAGGGAGGCAGAAATAAATGAAAATAGCTGTTTGCATAAAGCAGGTGCCCTCCTCCAACGAGGTCAGGCTCGACCCCGTCACAAACACCATCATCCGCGACTGAAGGCAGTCGGTGGTCAATCCCTTCGACACCTTTGCCATTGAAGAGGCCGTTCGCATCAAGGAAAAGCTGGGCGGCGAGGTGGTAGCTCTCAGCATGGGCATCCCCGACACCGAACGCCTGCTGCGCGACGCCTGCAGCCGAGGTGCCGACCGCGGAGTGCTGTTGTCCGACCGCGCCTTTGCCGGAGCCGACACCCTTGCCACCTCCTATGCCCTTTCGCTGTGGTGCAGGCAGTATGAGCCCTCGCTCATTCTCTGCGGCAAGATGGCCGTCGACGGCGACACAGCTCAGATAGGCCCCGAGCTGGCCGAGCATCTGGGCATTCCTCACATCACCGATGTGTGCGAGGTCATTGACGTCACGCGCGAAAAAATCACCGTCAGGAAGGACACCGGCGAGGGTTTCGAGGTGCTCGAGTGCCCCCTGCCCGCCCTTATAACCGTCCTCAAAGACATTAACCTGCCCCGAATGGCCAGCATTCCCGGAGTCAGATACGGCCATGAGGCCGATGTTCAGATATTCACCGCATCCGGCCTATCGGCCGACCTTACCAAGGTTGGCCTAAGCGGTTCGCCCACTCAGGTCGTCAGGACCTTTACTCCCCAGCGCAGCTCGGAGGCCCTCCCCATCGAGGGCGACCTCAGCGAGATCGCAGGCAGGCTGACCGACATAATTAAGGAGGTGCTGTGATGGCTGCATATATCAGAGTTGACCGTGAAAAATGCGTGGGCTGCGGCATGTGTGCCGGCACCTGCGCCCAGAACGCAATCACCATAGAAAACGCAGTTGCCGTTATAGATCAGAATGCCTGCGTCCTCTGCAGGATATGCCTTGATTCCTGCCCCCTTTCGGCCCTTTCCCTCGTGACCGAGGAGAAAAAAGAAAACGACCTCTCGCAGCACAGCGGAATATGGGTGTTTGCCGAAAGCCGCAGCGGCGCCCCCATAGATGTTGCCCTCGAGCTTATCGGCAAGGCACGCGAGCTGGCCGACAGACGCGGCACCGATGTCACCGCCCTTATTTTCGGCTCGGATGCCCACAATCATGTCCTCAGCCTTATCGCAGGCGGTGCCGACAGGGTCTTTGTGGGCACCGATAAAATGTTCGACGACCTTCTCGATCTGCCCTATGCCGAAACCATCTGCCACCTCATCGAGGAGCATAAGCCGGAGGCTGTCCTCTTCGGAGCCACCCCCTTCGGACGCTCGCTTGCGCCCAGAGTGGCGGCAAGGCTGGGCTGCGGCCTCACCGCCGACTGCACCGTACTTGACATAGACCGCGAAAACGGCCTGCTGCTTCAGACCCGCCCCGCATTCGGCGGCAACCTTATGGCCACCATCACCTGCCCCGGCCGCAGGCCTCAGATGGCCACCGTCCGCCCCGGCATATTTGCCATGCCCGAGCCCGACCCCTCGCGCCGCGGCGAGATGACTGAGATCGACTTCATGCCCCGAGAGAGCGCGGTCAGGCTCATATCCCGCACGGCTGCAGAGGCCAGAGAGAGCATCTCTGACGCTAGGATCATCGTTTCGGCCGGACGCGGCATCGGCTCGCAGAAGAATATGAAGCTTATCTACGAGCTGGCAGGCCTGTTGGGCGCATCGGTGGGCGTATCCCGTCCCCTCGTCGACCTCGGCTGGGCCGACCACAGCCATCAGATAGGTCAGACCGGCCTTTCGGTGGCGCCCGACCTGCTTATCACCTTCGGCATTTCGGGTGCGGTGCAGCACCTTGCCGGCATAGGCGGCGCAAAGAAGATCATCGCCGTCAACACCGACCCCGAGGCCCCCATCTTCTCGGCTGCCCACTATAAGGTGGTGGCCGATGCACGCGATGTTCTGCGCGAACTCATTGCAAAGCTCAAATAACCGCCGCCCGGAAGAGCATTTCTTCCGGGCATTATTTATATATTAGTATTACACTTTAACCCCTTGACTTAAAGTTGACTTCATGGTGTACAATATGCCCGACAAGGAGGTTATCCAATGTTAGATACAAAACTCTGGGAGCTTCTTATAGACTCGTTCCCCAAAATGCTTATGCCGGGCCTGACGGTCACCATGCCGCTGACCCTCATCTCGTTCACACTCGCACTTATTATTGCCACGGTCACTGCGCTGGTGCAGTTTGCCAATATAAAGGGACTTAAGCAGCTGGCCCGTTTCTATATATGGGTAGTTCGCGGAACCCCTCTGCTGGTACAGCTGTTTATCGTCTTCTACGGCCTTCCCCATGTCGGCCTGCTGATCGATTCCTTTCCCGCGGCCGTAATGGTATTTTCGATCAACTCGGGCGCCTATTGTGCCGAGACCATCCGCGCCGCCCTCGAAGCCGTTCCCCATGGCCAGCTGGAGGCAGGCTATTGCGTTGGCCTTTCCTATCTGCAGACCATCCGCAGGATCGTCCTTCCCCAGGCGCTGAGAACGGCCTTTCCCTCGCTGTTCAACTCGCTCATCTCGATGGTCAAGGACACATCGCTGACCACCTGCATCACCGTCACCGAGATGTTTATGGTCACCCAGCGCATCGCCGCACGCACATACGAGCATCTGGCCCTCTATATCGAGGTAGCCGTCATATACCTTATCTTCTCCACCGTTCTGACCAAGGTGCAGACCTGGGGCGAGAAGAAGCTCAACTATTACGGAAGGAAGGCCGACTGATCCATGCTTGAGATTAAAAACATCAAAAAATCATTCGGCAGCCTTAAGGTCCTCGACGGTGTCGACCTCAAGGTGGAAAAGGGCGACGTTATCGCCATACTCGGCCCCTCGGGTTCGGGCAAGACCACCCTGCTGAGATGCCTCAACTTCCTCGAAAAGGCCGACGAGGGCATCCTTACCTTTGACGGCGAGGAATATGACCTGCCCCGCACATCCAAAAAGGCCATTGCCGATATGCGTAAAAAGACCGCCTTTGTTTTTCAGAACTATAATCTGTTTGAGAACAAGACCGCCCTGCAGAACGTGACCGAGGGCCTTGTTATCGGACGCAAGATGAATAAAAACGAGGCCCACGATATCGCCATGAAGGCCCTCCAGAAGGTCGGCCTCTCCGACAGGGCATCCCACTATCCCCAGCAGCTCTCGGGCGGACAGCAGCAGCGCGTCGCCATCGCAAGAGCCATTGCCACAAACCCCAAGATCATCTTTTTCGACGAGCCCACCTCGGCCCTCGACCCCGAGCTGACCGGCGAGGTGCTGGCGGTCATGCGTCAGCTGGCCGACGAGGGCATGACCATGCTGGTGGTCACCCACGAGATCGGCTTTGCCCGAACCGTTTCCAACCGCGTTGTATTTATGGACGGTGGCAGCATCGTCGAAAGCGGCGACTCGCGCACCTTCTTCGAATCTCCCCGCGAGGAGCGCACCCGTGCCTTCCTTCGCCTTATCGGCGATTCGATGGCCGAATAAACCCTGTTATTATTTGAAAAATAAAATAAAGGAGATGTTTTCTATGAAAACAAAGAAGTTTCTTGCCATTCTGATGGCGGCTCTCATGCTCTTTGCTCTCTCGGCCTGCGGAGGTAAGGACGAGGAAAAGAAGGATGAGGCATCGGGCGACCTGCTTGAGGCCATCAAGGCCAAGGGCGAGCTCACCATCGCCACCGAAGGCACATGGGCACCCTGGACCTATCACGACGAGAGCGACACACTGGTAGGCTATGACGTTGAAGTTGCCACCCTCATCGCTGAGGCGCTGGGCGTCAAGGCCAACTTTGTCGAGGGCGAGTGGGACGGCCTTCTTGCCGGCCTCGAAGCCGGACGCTATGACATCATGGCAAACGGCGTAGATATGACCCCCGAACGCCAGGAAAAGTATGAGTTTTCCGAGCCCTATGCCTATAACCGCATGGCGGTTATCGTAAGAGGCGACGACGACTCCATCAAGACGATGGAAGACCTGAGCGGCAAGCAGACAGCCAACACCATCTCGAGCACTTATGCCGAGGTCGCCGAGAAGTACGGTGCAACCGTCACCGGTGTTGACGACCTGAATCAGACAATGGAGCTGCTTATCAGCGGACGCATTGATGCCACACTCAATGCCGAGGTCACATTCTATGACTATCTGGCAAGCCATCCCGACGCCGACATCAAGATCGCAACACTTGACAGCGAGGCAACATCGGTAGGCATCCCCATGCCCAAGGGCGAAGGCAGCGCATCCCTCGTAGAGGCTGTCAACGAAGCTCTTCAGGACCTTGCCGAGTCGGGCAAGCTCAAGGAGCTGTCGGAGAAGTATTTCGGAACCGATATTTCCTCGAACAACTAAAGATAAGCTTAAAGGCACCCCGATGTGGGGTGCCTTTTTTTATCTGTTCTTTTCAAACCATTTCTCAAGGGCGCGGAAGGCCTGATTGTCGGGCGGGTTGATGTCATCGGGCAGAGCGCCGATGTCAAACCACCTGAGCTCCGAAAGCTCTTCCTGCTGAAGCTTTATCTCGCCCTCATACTCGCGGGCGATATACATGACCTGAACGATGCACACCTTATCCCCGTTGGGATAGGTGTGGCGCATATCCTCACCCGAGAATATGCCCAGCAGCTCAAGCTCGCCTGCCCTGAGGCCGGTCTCTTCAAAAAGCTCGCGCCTCGCGTTCTCCTCGAGGGTCTCACCGATCTCCATGGCGCCCGAATGCATCGACCAAAGGCCGTTGTCGGCGCGCCTCTGAAGCAGCACCCTGCCCTCTTTGACGATGAATATGCCGCCGCCGACACCGATAAGCTCGTCGTGGCCCACCTTTTTCCTTAGGTCCATTATGTATCCCATGCCGTCCTCCCTTACATAAGGCCCGCAAACAGCGAGGCCGCAAGGACGGTGATCATTCCCGCAACGGCAATGGAAAGGCTGCTCATGGCGCCCTCGGTCTCGCCCATCTCCATGGCGCGGCTGGTGCCGATGGCATGGGAGGCCGTTCCGATGGCGATGCCCTTTGCCACGGGGTCGGTGACCCCGGCAAGCTTAAGGACAGCCTGAGCTATGATGTTGCCCAGCACGCCGGTGAGGATGATGACGGCCACCGTGATGGTGACGATGCCGCCCAGTTCTTCAGAAATGCCCATGCCGATAGCCGTTGTGATCGACTTGGGCAGAAGGGTCACATACATCTGACGGTCGAGGCCGAAGCAGAGCGACAGCAGGAACACCGAGCCCATGCTGGTGACCACGCCCGAGGCGATACCGCCCAGAATGGCCCAGAGGTTCTTTTTAAGCAGCTCAAGCCTGCGGTAAAGAGGTATGGCAAGGCATATTGTGGTGGGGGTCAGCAGATAGCTGAGGTATTTTGCGCTGATGTTATAGCTCTCATATTCGATGCCGGTCACCGCAAGGGCGCCTATGACAAGGATTATCGAGATCAGCAGCGGGTTGAAGATGCCCTTTTTGAACTTCTTCTGCATAAATAATCCGACCATATATGCCGAGAGGGATATGGCAACGCCGAAGAAGCTGGAAGATGTGATAAGATCCATTTTATCTGCCTCCCTTTCTCATTTTCATAAGCAGCTGGGTTATGCGGCCCGTCACCGCCATTACCAGCACGGTTGTGATGACAAGAATGGCCGCCACGGGCAGCAGCACCGGCCTCAGCTCGCCCCATGCGCCCATAAGGCCCACCGCCGCCGGGATGAACATGACCGGCATTATGCCGACGAGAAAATCGGCTGTTTCTTCAACCGCCGAGAGGGGCAGAAGCTTTGTCATAAGCAGCACCATCATAATGACAAGGCCATAGATGCTGGCCGGAATGGGAAACGGCAGGATGGCCCTCACCGCCTCGCCCGCAAAGGACACCAGCATGATTATACACAGCTGTCTTAAATATTTCATAGTCTATCCTCACCTAAAATCGTATCTCAAAACGACCTCGCCGTTTATATAGCGGCCGTCGTCGACAAATCCGAACCTGCGGTAAAGCCCCAGCGCCGCGGCGTTCTCGGGAAAGGCGCTTATATACACCTTATCCCTGCCCGGCTCTTCCCTTTTCATGTGCTCGATAAGGGCCGAAAGGGCAGCCTTGCCATATCCTCTGTGCTGAAGCTCTTTGTCTATCATAAAGCGGTAGATCCACAGCTCGTCCTCGTCTTCATCGACACACCAGAGCAGGAACCCCACCGGCTGACCATCCTGACACACAGCCATCGGGCGGAACTCGGGATAAATATAGCTCTGGGCGATGGAATATTCGTTGGTCTGAACAAAGGTCTTCTGATCTTCCCTCAGCGAGAGGGCGATGACCTGTTTGAAGTTATCCCTGTTTATTTTTTCAAGGGTTATCATATCTTCTCCCCCTTTTTATACTATTTAATTATTATAATACAAGCCGCATCCCCTTGCAAGCCGCATGAAGGCATTAAAAAAAGCTCCCCGAAGGGAGCTTTGGTTTTTGGCTTATGATTAATAGTTCTTGGGAGCCAGCTGGAAGTGAGCTCTGGGATGTGCACATACGGGACATACCTCGGGAGCTGCCGAACCAACATGCATGTGGCCGCAGTTTCTGCACTGCCAGATCTGCTGGCCTTCGCGCTCGAATACGATGCCTTCCTCGATGTTCTGAGCCAGGCGGAGATATCTCTCCTCATGCTCCTTCTCGACTGCTGCAACGCCGTCCATCAGGAATGCGATATGGTCGAAGCCCTCTTCACGGGCTACCTTAGCCATGTTGGCATACATATCGGTCCACTCATAGTTCTCGCCTGCTGCAGCGTCCTTGAGGTTCTCAAGTGTGCCGGGAATCTTGCCGTCATGGAGCAGCTTGAACCACAGCTTTGCGTGTTCCTTCTCGTTGTCGGCTGTTTCTGTGAAGATGGCTGCGATCTGCTCATAGCCGTCCTTCTTTGCCTGAGAAGCATAATATGTGTACTTATTTCTTGCCTGGGATTCGCCTGCGAATGCGATCTCGAGATTAGCTTCTGTCTTTGTACCCTTAAGATTCATACTTGTTCCTCCTGAAATAAATTATCTTTTTATTTTATCATTATGATCAGATGGCTTCAAAGTCATCTGCACCATGCTTGCATATAGGACATACAAAATCGGCCGGCAGGACGTCGCCTTCATAGACGTATCCGCAGAGCTTGCATCTGTAGCCCTTGCTCTCAGTCTGCTGAGGAGCGGGTTTTACATTCTTGTGATAATATGCGTATGTCATGGGAGGACATTCGCATATCTTTTCGCCGCCTGTTACATCGGCAATGAACATAGTGTGGGTGCCCAGGTCGATGGTCTGAACCACCCTGCCGCTGAGATAGGATCTTGTGCAGCGGTCGACATATCTTACGCCGTTATCGGCAACGGGATATGACATTTTGCCGAACTTATCACAATCTCTGCCGCTGCGGAAGCCGAAATGCTCGAACATCCAGAAGCCTGCATCCTCGGAAATAAAGGATACGTTGAACACCCCTGTTCTGACGATCATATCATGGGTGTGATTCTGCTTGTTTACCGTCACCGAAATGCGGTTGGGGCTGCTGGTGACCTGCGAAAGGGTGTTGATGATGCATCCATTGTCCTTTCCGTCCATGCTGGCTGTCAGAACATAAAGTCCGTAGCTGATATCCTGCATTACTGCTTTGTCCATACGATCTCTCCTGTTATTCTTTTGCGAGGCACCTGTCGCAGATGCACACCACCTGAACATTGTGGCTGAGCACCTTAAAGCCTCTTTCTTCGATCCTGTCTTTCAGATCGCCCATATCGACCTGAAAGTCGATGACCCTTCCGCACTCGCTGCAGACCATATGGTCGTGAGGCGAAATGTCTTTATCGAATCTGTCGGGCCCGCCGGGCATCTCGATCTTTCTTATTATTCCCTCTGAACACAAAGTATTCAGATTTCTGTAAACTGTCCCAAGGCCGATATTCGGAATAGTCACCTTTGCTATTGCGTAAATCTCATCGGCAGTTGGATGATCGGCCGGACTCATGACCGCATCAAGAACAGCTTTCTTCTGTTTGGTTAGACCCATTTATTCGCCTCCTTTTTGAGATTGATTATCATTTCTGATTTTATTATACACTATTATGATGATATGTCAATAGTTTTTTGAGAATATTTCTCAAAAATATTTTTGGTTTTCAAAAGAGGGATCTATTATGCCCTCTTCGGTGAAGAGGGTGGCAGCTCCTTTCCCAAAGGAGCCATGCGCGGGCGAGCAAACAAAAAACCTCCCCCGGTTACCCGGAGGAGGTTTAATGAAGTCAATTATATTTTAGCACTCGATCTGAAGGCCCATCTTTCTGACGACCGATGCGCATCTTGCACACAGGGTGGGATGCTCGGCATCTGTGCCAACAAAGTGGTCGTGCTTCCAGCAGCGGTCGCACTTGCCGCCGTCGGCTTCCTTGACGATGACTCTTACGCCGGCGATGGGTGTTTCCATAGCCTCGGCATAGAGAGAAGCATCATCGGTGACCGATACCTTGGAGACGATGAACAGGTCGGCCCACTGGTGCTCGAACTTGTCCTGCAGGCTCTGCAGATTATCATTGGGATAAGCAGCATCCTTTACGAGGATGACCTGAGCCTCGAGGGGCTTGCCGATCTGCTTTGCGGCACGAGCCTTTTCAAGGCAGGCATTTACGCCGTCGCGCAGCATGATGAGGCTGCTCCAGGAGATCATATCGCCCAGCTCGTACTCGGCGAAGGGCTGGTTCATATCGTTGAAGACGACGTTGCGTGTGTCGTCGCCCTCGCGGTGAGGCATTGCCAGCCAGATCTCGTCGCAGGTGAAGCAGAGGATGGGAGCAAACAGCTTTGTGATGGTGTCGAGGATCAGGAACAGAGCTGTCTGTGCGCTGCGGCGGGCGAGGCCGTCCTTCTCTTCGCAGTAAAGGCGATCCTTGATGATGTCAAGGTAGAAGGAGGACATATCGACGACGCAGAAATCGTTGATCGCATGGGAAACGACGTGGAAGTCGTAGTTATCGTATGCAGCGAAGCACTTGCGTGTCAGCTCGTTGAGCTTTGTGATAGCCCAGCGGTCGAGCTCCAGCATCTCCTCGGGCTTTACGAGGTTGTTTGCATCGAAGCCGTCGAGGTTGCCGAGGCAATAGCGCGCTGTGTTACGGAACTTGAGGTAGGTCTGGCTGAGCTGCTTGAAGATGTTGTCAGAGCATCTTACGTCGGCATGATATTCGGCCGATCCTGCCCACAGACGGATGATGTCGGCGCCGTACTTCTTGAAGATCTCGGCGGGATCGACACCGTTGCCCAGCGACTTGTGCATCGCCTTGCCCTGGCCGTCAACTACCCAGCCGTGGGTTGCACATTCCTTGAAGGGTGCGCCCTCGCCCATTGCGCCGACAGCTGTCAGCAGCGACGACTGGAACCAGCCGCGGTACTGGTCGAGACCCTCAAGATAGAGGTCGGAGGGCCAGAAGCCCTGATCCTTCTTCATGGAAGCATAGTGGGTCGAGCCGGAGTCGAACCAGCCGTCCAGTGTGTCTTCTTCCTTGAAGAAGTGTGTGCCGCCGCAGTGGGGGCACTTATATCCCTGAGGCAGGATCTCGCTTGCCTCGTGGAGGTACCATGCGTTGGAGCCTTCGGCTGCGAACAGCTTGCTTACGGCCTCGATGGTAGCGTCGTCGCAGACGGGCTTCTTGCACTCCTCGCAGTAGAATACGGGGATGGGCAGCCCCCAGCGGCGCTGACGGCTGATGCACCAGTCGGCACGCTCGCGGATCATCGACTCCATGCGGTCCTTGCCCCAGCCGGGCAGCCAGCGGATATCCTGGCAGGCAGCTACGGCCTGATCCTTGAAGGCGTCGACCGAGCAGAACCACTGAGGTGTAGCACGGAAGATGATGGGGTGCTTACACCTCCAGCAGTGAGGATAGCTGTGGATGATGTCCTCG
>JAFQVZ010000034.1 GCA_017407765.1 Clostridia bacterium
ATGATGAGCACGGGCATGGGATAGATATAAGGCTTGGAGCCGAAGTTTTTACGCATTTTGTTTACCTCCCGAATGGATATAATCTGTAGTCACATATACCTTCCATGAACTCTGTAATTTTCTCTACCGCCTGCTCGACATTCCAAGGATGCCCATGTGTACCCATGGTCTTTTCCTCATTCATTATACTCATCACAAGCATATCGCCGTCGTCATATAATTGAAAAATCAACCCATGCGCTTTACCGACAATTACAGAGCTGTCGATGGTGAAACCTTCATCAAGCTCGGCAGTTGTGGTCAGAACCAGGTCATATCTGTCTTTCAGCTGTTCATAAACACTTGCAATTTCAGCATTTACTTCAAACATATATAACATCCTTTCGAGCTTTGATTTCACCTTTAATTCACTCTATCATATATTGCCGGTTATTTCAACGAGCCGTAAAGCAATAGGTTACTTTTTGTAGTAATATATGTTATAATACTTAGAAACCAAAACTTTCTGCAGGATATAAGTATGACAAGACAGTATTCAAAGATAGTAAAAATACATTACATAAAGCTGCTCTACCGCTCGGCGATATTCCTCGCTGCAATAGCCTCATATATCATTCCCGGAAGCGGAGAAGGCCTTGAAGGTCATTTCTCAAGAAAGCTTCTTCTTCTCGTGTGGGTGGTGTTTATGGCCGAGATGCTTTCGCGCTTCTTCCCCTCCAAGCTGGAAAGCATGGGCTGCCAGAAGCAGTTCGCAAAAAACTTCATTCCCACAAGGCTGCCTCTCCCCAGGCTTATTCTGACCCCGGCCAAGCGTGTTGCAGGTACAGTTGCCGCATGGTGCCTCCTAAACGGCGCTATTGCTCTTCTCTATTTCGAAGATATCATCGATGAAGGGGTAATGCTGCTTGTGTCGCTGTTCTACTCGGTGTGCGACATGATATGCATCCTCTTTTTCTGCCCCTTCCAGCGCTGGTTTCTGGGCAACCGATGCTGCACCACCTGCCGCATCTATAACTGGGACTTTGCAATGATGTTTACTCCCATGCTTTTTATCGGCGGAGGCTTTGCCCTCTCCCTCGCCCTCGTTTCGCTGGCTCTCCTCGCAAGATGGGAGCTTACATATAAGCTCCACCCCGAGCGTTTCTCTCCCTCGGCAAATAAGAGCCTGGAATGTGCCAACTGCCGCGAAAAGCTGTGCCTGCACAATCCACATCTGCTGAAAAAAAGATCATAAAGCGCGAAAAAGCACCCTAATGGGTGCTTTTTATATTATTTATGGCTTTCAAGCCAGCGTTTTGCACAGTGAGCCAGGCAGGCCGCGCCTATGGGCAGAACATCCTCGTTGAACATGACCTTTGGATTGTGCGCCGGAGCATCTCCGCGCTCGTCAAGATAGCCTGCCGACAGATATATGAACACCGAGGGGACCTTTTCGGCAATAACGGCAAAGTCCTCCGAAGCACTCGCCGTCACTCCGTCATGGCCAGTAAGCGCAGGAATAGGGAGCTCTTCTATAAATCCCACCATCTCTCTCACAAGGTCTGCATCGCAGAAGAGGGGTGGTATCTCCGAGACCATTTCCACCTGTGCAGTGCCTCCGTATGCCTCGGCGATCTTTGCCGATATCTCCTTCATACGGTTCACAAGCAGCTTTCTCGCCTGAATATCATTAGTGCGTACGGTGCCTTCCAGCACGGCACTTTCGGGTATGATGTTGGCTGCCGACCCTGCCCTGAAGCTGCCCACCGTCAGAGCACACGCCTTTGACGGATCGCTCTCGCGGGCAATCAGCTCCTGCAGAGCCAAATAAATATTAACTCCGATGTTGATGGGGTCCACCGACAAGTGAGGATATGCTCCGTGGGCGCCTCTGCCTGTTACGGTTATGTTGAAGCCGTCCACCGAAAACATCATGGCCTCTCCCTGCCTGCCATTATACATAAAGGTCCCCGCCGGCACCCTGCCGGCAGCTACATGGAAGGCCAGAGCCGCATCGGGCATGGGATCGAGTATGCCGTGCTCTATCATATTTTTCGCGCCTTCAAGGGTCTCTTCGGCAGGCTGGAACATAAAGCGCACCACTCCTTCCAGCTTAGCTTCATCCTCTTTGAGCAGCTTTGCCGCGGTCAGCAGCATGGCAGCATGAATGTCGTGTCCGCAGGTATGAGCCTCAGTGCCTGTGGGGCAGGCAAACTCCAGCCCGCTCTCCTCTTCCATGGGCAGAGCATCCATATCGGCACGCAGAAGGATGGTTCTGCCCCCTTTGCCGATCTCTGCCGTTACTCCTTTGCCACATTCTTCGGGCTCAAGCCCGTATTCTTTGAGTTTGGCCATAACATAAGCCTTAGCCTTAGGCATATAAAGGCCTACTTCGGCGTTGGTATGAAAAAACCGACGGTGTTCAACAGTCTCGGCTCTAAGGACGGATGCCCGTTCATAATAGTTCACACAGATCACTCCTGTTTTGGATATATGCTTTCATTATGCCCATCTGATAATTAAATATATCTTGTGTTTACTATTTGCTGCCAGAAGTGGTAATATATCAGTAACAATAAAAAGGAGGTAATCCCCTTGAAGATCTTATTCATTTCCGACTATGTATGCCCCTATTGCCTCGTTGCCAAGGAAGCTCTCAAACAGGCCATTGAAGAAATGGGCATCAACCCAGAGATCACATGGCAGCCCTATGAACTGACCGCCGAACCCAAACCCCGTGTTGATACATATCACGACGAAAAGCGCCGCGCGGGCTATCAGGTTCTGGTAGAGCCCTGCAAAAAGCTGGGCCTTGATATGAAACTGCCTCCCAATGTCGTTCCCCGCCCCTACACACGCCTGGCTTTTGAAGGCTGGTTCTATGCCTGCGACCATGGCAAGAGTGAGGAATATAACGACCTGCTCTATCGCGCATACTTCACCGAAGAGCTGGATATCGGCGATATCGAAGTTCTGAAGGGCCTCGCTGCACGCATCGGCCTTGATGCCGAAGATTATGCCGCCGCACTCACATCGGGCAAATACACCCAGGCTCAGCGCGATGCCGTAGAATATGCACGCAGCTTCGAGCTCAAGGGAGTTCCCACCATCCTCATAAACGGCAACAAGATCTCGCTGCGCGAGTATACCAAGGAAGAAATGATCCGAATCCTTGATGAAGAGATCGATAACGGCGAAGGCCCCGAAATGCTGTGCACCGAGGATGGATGCACCATTGTAAACTGGATCTGATCTGAAATATTCTTACGCAAATGGCGCCGCACACTCTGCGGCGCCATTGATTTTGCACGATTTATCAGCTATACTTTTATCAAGAGCAATATTAACTAACAGAAAACGGAGGCGAACATGGAAAAACTTGCTTTTTACTATGATGCGGCCCTTTGCATAGGCTGCCGCGCCTGCCAGGTGGCCTGCAAAGAAAAAAACAAGCTGGCCACAGGTGATTTCTTCCGCAGAGTCGAGGCCATTGAGGCCGACTTTGACGGAAACAGAAAATGGATGTTCTATTCGGGCGCATGCGCCCATTGCTCCGACCCTGCCTGCGTTGGAGCATGCCCCACAGGCGCAATGTATATTGCCGAAGACGGCACGGTTCAGCACCGCGACGACCTCTGCATAGGCTGCGGCCGCTGCGTTCACAGCTGCCCCTACGGCGCTGTGACTCTGGACAAATATACCGGCTATGCCGCAAAGTGCGACTC
>JAFQVZ010000327.1 GCA_017407765.1 Clostridia bacterium
CCGGTGAAGTCGATGTTTTCGCCCGAGGATGTGCCGTGGACCATGATGGCAAGGTCGATATCGTCGAAATATCCGCGATGCATGAACTCTACCTTGCCGCCCATGTAGTTGATGATGCCCTGCTTGCGGAGGCCTTCTCTGAACTCCAGCTGGATCATCTCTTCGGCGGGAACAGCCATGAGGCGGATAACGCCGCAGAGGCCGTCGAGAGCGCCGGGCTCTTTAAGTGCGGCGGCAATGCCCAGAAGGGCGGCTACCTGGCCGTGATGGCCGCAGCAGTGGGTCATGCCGTTGACCGATTCGGGATGGTTGGCAATGTCAAGGGCGTCAAGCTCGCCCATGATGCAGAGCTTGGGGCCGGGCTTGCCTGTGTCGACATCGGTGAAGAAGCCGGGGATGTTGCCGGCCTGAGTCAGTTCATAGCCGAGGGCCTCGAACTTTTCGGTGAGGTAGGCATTGGCCTCCCACTCGGTGTAGCCGGTCTGAGGATGTGCCCAGAGCCATCTCTCGGCATCGAGCACCATCTGACGGTGGGCATCTACGTTTTTGATAATAAGCTGTTGTCTTTCTGTCATGGGGGTTAGCCTCCTTTTGATATATTGGGCAGGTTATCTGTTCCTATATTTAGATTGTATCATTGTAACGAACTAAATAAAAGAATATCTTTTGTCTCTCCATTGATTTCATCTATCATTACCAAGTGCACTTAGCAAAATTGCCGAAGGAAAAGCCTTATACGGAACCTTCTGTTCGTAACCAAAGTATTAATTATAGGCAAAGTTCATTGACAGTTTGTGTTTTGTATTGTAAATTACTGATATGTACTCTGAAAGGAGATCTATGAATGTCATACTATTTTTATAAAGAGAAGGCCAAGACAGCCCTTCGCAATTATTCGCCCAATATCTTCATTGTGGCAGCCATTGCGATCTTTCTCCCCATGGGCATAAATAACATATTCAACAACGGCATCCTCGGCGGCAGCCTTAATGTCAACATCGACATTAACACCGGCGAAAGCTCGATCATTTTCTTCGAGCAGATAGCCGATGCCATCAGAGGCAGCGGGCTGATGCCCATAATGGGCCTGCAGCTCCTCTATGTGGCCGTCATTTCCCTTATGCTCAATGTTGTAAGCACCCTCATCAGCTATGGCTATACCTTCTATTGCCTCAAGGCCTCCCGCGGCGAGCAGGCTGGCTTTAGTGACCTTCTTGCGGGCTTCGAGCGTCCCGGCAGGATCATCTGGGCCACCGTGCTTATCAGCATCAAAACCATGCTGTGGAGCCTTCTGTTCATCATCCCCGGCATCCTGGCGGCTCTGAGCTACAGCCAGACCTACCGCGTGCTGATCGACGACCCCAATATCTCGGCAAGCGATGCCATTGCCGTGTCGCGCGACATGATGCGCGGCAATCGCATGGATTATTTCTTCCTCGAGCTGAGCTTCTTCGGCTGGTTCCTGCTTGAGGCCATCACCGGCGGCCTTTCGCGCATCTACTCGGGCCCCTATATCGAATGCTCGCTTTGTGCGTTCTATGACGAGGTCTCGAATGCTTATATTGGTTATGCCGCTGCTCAGGAAAAGAGCTTTGACGACTATTTTGAAGAATAACAGACTATTAAAAAACCACCCTTCGGGGTGGTTTTTTTAGGTAATAGGTAATAAGTAATAGTGAATAGGTGCCATGCCTTCCCCTTGATGGGGAAGGGGGACCACGTAGTGGTGGATGAGGTGAACTGCGTCCAGTTGGCTGCGGAGCGCTTCGCGACCCCTCATCAGTCACCTTCGGTGACAGCTTCCCCACGTAGGGGGAAGCCTTTTCTTGCCTCCCTTGTGTAAAGGGAGGTGGGTGAGCAAAGCGAACCCGGAGGGATTGACGGGAGCTCGCCGTGACAACCCCTCAGTCGTCAAAGACGACAGC
>JAFQVZ010000328.1 GCA_017407765.1 Clostridia bacterium
CGAGCAGCTCCTGAGGCATATATTTGCGGGCAATGACAACGCTGGATACATATCTGTCAAACCAGCTGTCGTCCATTACATAGTGACCCTTTATACCCATCGAGTCGCCGTAGCTGTTGTGGACCTTCCAGCGGATGGGCTTGCCGAAGTCATCAAAATGTACGCCGTCGAAGGCCATGATATGAAGGCCCGAGGTTCCGCCGTTATGACCCTTGTATTTGAGCCATGTCTTTCTGTCGGGGAACTCGAGGTCGGTTCCGAAAACATTCTCGTAATCAAGCAGCTGCTGGTGCATATAGCCCGAGGGTTTATCCGACTGCTTGGCAACGTCGCATCCCATGATGACCTGATCGCCGCCCCTGAGAGAAGATATTACAAGCTGTTTGATAATATCCATATCGAGGTTGAAGCGCTTGTCGAGGACGGTGCATTTATCGGGGTCGCCGGCATAGCACTTGCCGAGGGGGTATTTATCGGTGGGGTGATTGATTATGAAGCAGTAATCGTCTGCGTTCATGCCGCCATACTGCTTATAGAACTCCTGAGGGTTCATTTCGGGGAGCTTTATAAAGGTGCCGTCGGCCTTACGGTATTCAAAGCTTACCGTTTTGGGAGGCGCGCCGAGGAAACGGGTGAGGATCGAGAAAACTCCCGAAAGCTGTTTTTCACGAAGAGCATAGAGGGCATCTTCATCTGCGCCGTCTTCCTTTGCGTCGCGCAGCTGCATTACCGATAGCTTGAGCTTCTGCTCGATGATCCTTGTGACATACTTGGAATCGAAGGAACACTGGGTGTCGGGCATCATATATTTGGGAACAACGCCGTATTTGTCGGCCAGCCTGCAGAAACCATACCACATGCCGTTATCGGCGATGGGTCTTCTCAGGGGGTTGGAGACTTTGGGATCATCAAGGGGAAGATCGATATTTCTGATCTGTCCGTCGAGAAAACGGGCGCATTTTTCAAGCATATCGAAGAAATAGATGTAATTCTGCGAAAGCTCGAAGTTCTTTTCGGCGATGCCGAGGGTGCGCTTCATGTTATGTCTTACTATATTGAGCGAGGCGAAAGCCCAGCAGCGGCCGGTGGCATGCTGGTCGGTGGTGCCTTCATTCCACACATCTACCTCAAAGATGAAGGGAAGGCTCTTCTGTATTTCAACGTTTATCGAAGCAGCCAGCGCACCGTTTTTTGCCACAGAGTTTGCGGCTGCGATGGCTTTGGGATCGCTGAGGAACGACTCGCGCTGCTCATTTATAAAATCAAGTGTTATTTCTCTCATTGGCGGCTGCCTCCTTCGGTATATTTTTATTTGATATATCAGGCAAGGGGATGGGCTCTGAACCAGGCATCTACCTCGTCCATATATGCTGTTCCTCTGAGGGAATGGTCGGCTCCTTCAAAAATCACCAGCTTGGTCTCCTTGCCGGCCTCCTTGAGCTTTTCGTGCATCTTGATGCTCTGCTCGGGAACAACACGCCAGTCATCGGTGCCCTGGCAGATAAGCATGGGAGGAATGATCTTTTCGGGCCAGTATGTAGCCGAACGGGCTACGAATGTATCGTAATGAGTATCGGGTCCGCCGCCGACCAGCTCGTGGTAGACGTCCTTCATGCTCTGCTCGCGCGTTTCATACATGATAAAGGCATCGGAAACACCGGCGCCGATGGCTGCTGCCTTGATGCGTTCATCGCGCGCGCAGGCGAGATAAGTCATCATACCTCCGCGGGAATGACCCTGCATATATACGCCCGACTTGATGGCGAAGGGGAGGTCGAGCGCAATGTCGATAAGACGGATAACATCATTTACATCGGCACCTCCGAATTCCTCCAGGCCGGTTCCGCCTGCGTTGCCGCGATACTGGCTGCCAAGGGCTGCATAACCGCGTGCGGCCAGGCGGCACACTGCGTTGGGATGGAGAATGCCGAACTCGCGGTTGCCGCCGCGGTTAAAGATAACTGCGGGGATCTCGCCCGGGATATCCTTGGGGAATGCGGCAAAACCCATTACGCGGCAGCCGTCGCACTCATAGCAGATCTTAAACAGATCGACCTTGTCTGCAAACAGTTCGTCGGGCTCCTGAGATTCGACTTCAAGCATGAAGGGAAGACTTTTAAGCATTTCAATCATGGATATCACCTCATAAATTCATAATATAACATTATATTATTTTATCTCAATGATAGCATATTAGACGAAAACAGACAATCGTTTGAACATAAAAATGTTAACTTCGTATAAAAAATCGAAAGGTTATAGGCAATGTGCACATAATCAATTTATTTTAATTGGGTAAAGAGATAAAAAGGGAGCGCGAGGAACCGAATGAGTGCCGAAAAATATTGCTTAAAAGGTCTGTGTGCTTTATAATCAGTATCATGGATAACAATGTAAAATTAACATGAGGTGATATATAAAATGAGTTATTCTATAAAGCCCAGAACACTTTCCGGCTTCATGGAGCTTCTGCCTGAAAAGCAGCTTCAGTTTGAAGCTATCGTGGATATGCTGAAAAAGGTATACAGCAGCTACGGATTCTTCCCTCTTGATACACCTGTGCTTGAGGCATCGGAGATCCTGCTGGCCAAGGGCGGCGGCGACACCGAGAAGCAGATCTATCGCTTCACCAAGGGCGACACCGACCTTTCCATGCGCTTTGACCTGACAGTTCCTCTGGCAAAGTATGTTGCCCTCAACTATGGCAGCCTTTCCTTCCCCTTCCGCCGTTATCAAATCGGCAAGGTATATCGCGGTGAGCGCGCTCAGCGCGGCCGTTTCCGCGAGTTCTATCAGGCCGATATCGACATTATCGGCGATGGCGAACTTTCGGTCGTCAACGAGGCAGAGATCCCTGCAATCATCTATAATACATTCAAGGGTCTTGGCCTTTCGCGTTTTAAGATCCGCGTAAATAACCGCAAGCTTCTTTCCGGCTTCTTCCAGATGCTTGAGAGCAGCCTGCCTGCTCAGGATATGATGCGAGTTATCGACAAGCTGGATAAGATCGGCATTGATAAGGTGGCGGCCGAGCTGAGCGAGATGGGCGTATCGGAGGCCGACATCGACCTTATCCGCGGCTTTATCACACGCGA
>JAFQVZ010000035.1 GCA_017407765.1 Clostridia bacterium
AGCTGGTGCCGAAGCCGATGGTGCTGATAAGCTCGTTTCCGTGGGGAAGTCTGCGATATTCCATAATTACCCTCCTTTGATGCATTGATTTACTTTAATGATAAAACTTAAACCAAGGTTTAAGTCAAGCATCTTTTTCAAACTTTCGCCTTGAAAAGGCAGACATTTACAGTTATAGTAATAGGTGCATGAATTAATTACGGAGGATCATATATGATCAAAAATGCTATCACAAGGCGCTTTGCCGCGGCTTTTCTAAGCCTCTGTATGGTGCTGAGCCTTGTTCCCATGGCTTCGGCAGCCGATTTCTCGGTAAGTGAAGAGCTGATGGGTGAGGTCTATGACATCATCAGGGAATACGACCCCGAGATATACGAGAGAATAGTGTTTGACCCCCTCGCCGCCCCCAATTACGGTGAGGGCATCTATGGCAATTATTATTTCGGCGATTCGGGCAGCATGGTCTCGATCGGCGATGCCGAGGCCAAGGGCTATGCCGACATGACAGCCAAGGCGCTGGGCATTTCCGGCTCGAACCTCGATGTTCAGCTGGCCGATGCCATGCTGGAGGGCCTTACCTCGAAGTCCACATGGCAGAATAAGGTGAAGGCTGCCGACATTGTCACGGTAAACGTCAATAATGTTTTTGCCATCGACTGCGTTAAGAGCTTTATGAGCGGCAATGCTGTCGAGTTGGGGTGGGCCGAGCTTTTCGGAGCCGAGAAGGCGGCGCGTATCGACGAGGTGCTTGTGATGGTAAAGGAGTATTTTGCCGGAATGGGCCTGGGCACAATGATGGGCCTTGACCTTGCCGATCTGATGACAGTCCTCATCGAGTGCTATGTCTATGACTATGTCAACACCGTCATCTATATCGACGATATCGTAAAGACCATCCACGAGCTCAACCCCAGGGCCGAGGTGGTTCTTGTCGGCCTTGTAAACTCCTTCGACGGTCTTGTCATGGAGAAGGACGGCAGCACAGTCAACCTTGGCGAGATGTTCGGCATCATCGTTGAGGCAGGCAGCAGGTATATGACCACCGTTGCCGTCCGGAACGAAAAGACCACCTTTATCAATGTCTCCGCTGCCGAGACAGGCCTTTCCTCCTACTCGACCATCACCATGGACGATATGGTGACTCTCTTTATGGGCATCCTTTTGCAGAACACCCAGCTCCCCAACAGCAACGGCAACACCTATATCAAAAATCAGATCGCCTCCCACGAGAGCCGTGTAAACTCGGTGCTGTGGAGCGAGGGCGGCCATCTTAAGGCCGAGAGTCAGACCGGCGGAACCCTTGTCATTGCCATGCACGATGATGAAGGCATGATGACCGGAATGACCATGCAGGCCGTTACGGCAGGCACGCATGAGGTCGACCTTTCGTCTCAGCTTACGGGCGGATATATCCGCGCGATGCTTATGGATAATGCCTTTGTTCCCCTCAGCGAGTATGTGACAATATACGCAGAATAAGAAAAAACCGCCCTTCGGGGCGGCTTTTTTAGGTAATCGGTAAGATGTAATAGTGCAGAGGGTATTTGGCGGGCGATTCGTGAATCGCCCGCCTTCGCGTCCAAGGCTCCTTTTGAAAGGAGCTGTCAGCGCAGCTGACTGAGGTTTGGCCACACCGTTCTGACGGTTACTTTTATGTTGCCGTAAGACCGCAAGGCCAAACACCCGTCATGCCTACGGCATGCCACCCTCTTTCAAAAGAGGGCTAAGACGCGTCTTTTTCCAACGGAATATTGCCCAAGGGGCCGCAATATGGTATGCTGATATTAATATAAAGAAAAGGAGTGCCGTTATGACACAGGTTAAAGATATCACCCAGCGCGTAAAGGAGCATCTCGAGGCTCTGCGCGAGTTTACAGCAACACCCGGCGAGGGCGTTACACGCCTGCCCTTTACAAACGAGGCAAGGCAGGCCATAGACTATCTCAGAAATGCCATGGAAGAGGCCGGCCTCTCGGTAAGGCTCGATGCAACAGGCGCCCTTATCGGCAGGCTTGAGGGAACCGACCCCGATGCTCCCGCCATTATGATAGGCTCACACTACGACACGGTCCGTTCGGGCGGCGCATACGACGGCATTGCCGGTGTGGTCGCGGCCATCGAAACGGTCAGGGCCATCCGTGAATCGGGCGCAAAGCTGCGCCATCCTATAGATGTATGCGCCTTCAACGACGAAGAGGGCATCATGTACGGCATCGGCTTCCTTTCCAGCAAGGCCATGATCGGCGCGAGGACCGTCCGCGAGCTTAAGGAATACAAGGATCCCGACGGCGAGAGCCTTTATGACGCCATGAAGCGCTTCGGCCTTGAGCCCGAGGACATCGGCACCTGCGCTCTCGACCCCGAAAAGGTCAGATGCTTCCTCGAGGTGCACATCGAGCAGGGCCCCGTCCTTCATGCCAAGGGCATCGAGCTGGGCCTTGTAGACGTCATTGCCGGCCTCAGGCGCTACCGCATCACAATGCGCGGCGAGGCCAACCACGCCGGCAGCACACCTATGGATATGCGCCACGATGCCGTGGAAGCGGCGGCCAAGGTCATCTCCCTCATCCCCGGCTGGGCGCGAGAGGTGGGCGGGGGCACCGTTGCCACCGTCGGCTATATGAGGGTCAGCCCCAATGCCCTCAACACGGTCGCAGGCGAGGTCGAGTGGACCATCGACTGCCGCTCGTCCCGAATGGAGAACGTCAATGCCGTTCTTATAAAGATGATGCAGAAGCTTGAGGAGGTCAAGGAAGAGACGGGGGTTGAATATGTCTTCGAGCCTCTGGTTTCCATCGAGCCGGGCGTAATGGAGCCTCATCTTGTCGACCTGCTGGAAGAGGCCTGCAAAGAAAAGGGCTACAGCTGCCGCCGTATGCTCAGCGGAGCCAGCCATGATGCCCACATTCTGTGCGAAAAGGTGCCCTGCGCCATGATCTTCATTCCCTCGAAGGACGGAGTCAGCCATTCGCCCCTCGAGCACAGCGAATATTTCGACCTTGCCCATGCCATTGATGTATCGGCCGCTATGATCGAAAAGCTTGACCGCGAATAAGTCTTTTTGGGAGGGATAATGATGAAAGTTCTGTTTTTAGGCAACAGCCACACCTTCTTTAACGATATGCCCGAGCTTTTTGCCCGCTTTGCCGAAAAGACCACCGGCGAAAAGCCCTCGGTCACCATGCTGGCCTATTCGGGCCGCGAGCTTGCGTGGCACCGAAAGGAATATTTTGCCCTGCGCTTCAACCTGCTTCACGGCGGCTATGACTACTGCGTTATCCAGCAGGCGGCTCACCCCTATCCCCCCATCGAATCGACGATGCGTGAGGGCAGGGATATCATCGACCTCTGCCATCGCTGCGGAGTGAAGCCGGTGGTCTATATGACATG
>JAFQVZ010000329.1 GCA_017407765.1 Clostridia bacterium
ACTGCATTCACCGGAATATGCCTCGCGCGGCACAGCTCTGCGATCCTCAAGTTTTCGTCACGATCTTCGGCTGTGATGACAAACACCGGGCAGCAGCCGAGGTCCCCCTCTTCAAACCTGCGTTTTTCGGCAAATACCCCCAGCCCTTCGATATCGCCCGACATATTGGCAGATATGACCCTTATTATGGGACCAAAGGGCATGATCCGCCTTATCTTGGCGCATGCCTCAGCGCCTCCGCCGCAGACAATGACAGTCTTATCTTTTATATCGAGATACATGGGAAAATACTGCATATTTCCGCCTCACATATTATAGTAATACTGTTCGGCGCCGCCCTCATTAACAACGCCTATTTTAACTCCGTAGAGCTCTTGGGTTATGCCCGATTCAAGTATCTCACGAGGCGTGCCGCACCTCACCACTCTGCCCTCTTTTACCGCCGCGATACGATCGGATATTTTCAGGGCCAAAAGAATGTCGTGCAGAACAAGGATGACCGTTTTTCCCGAGTCGGCAAGCTCTCTCGCCGTGCTCGCAAACCTGAGCTGCTGGCCGATGTCGAGATAAGTCGTGGGCTCGTCCATAAGTATAACGGGAGACTGCTGTGCCAGCGCCATTGCGATATACACCTTCTGCCTCATTCCGCCCGAAAGCTCGGTCATCATCCTGTCTGAGAGATCGGATATCCCCATCTGTTCCATAGCTTCAGCCGCCGCTTCATAGTCGCTTCTGCGGTATTTACGGGGATAGCTGAGGTACGGGAACCTGCCGTGAAGCACCATTCGTCCCGCCGAGATATCAGGAACGTTCTTGCCCTGAGAAAGATAGGCTATCTCGCGCGCCAGCTCCTGCTCGGTCATATTCTTTATCGAGCGCCCGTCCACCGTTATATCGCCGCCGCTTATAGGCACAAAACCCATGATCGTCTTGAGCAGAGTGCTCTTGCCGCAGCCGTTAACGCCAATAATTGTGGTCACCTGTCCCTTTTCGGCTTCAAGGTCGACCCCATGCAGCACCTCGCGTCCGCCATATCCGGCGCATACGTTATGAAGCTTAATCATTGCGGTGACCTCCCTTGTATCTGACCAGCAGAATGACAAAAACCGGGCCGCCGATGACCGCCATGATGATTCCCACAGGCAGCTCATAGGGCAGGAACAGAAGCCTTGCAGCAAGGTCGCACAGAGTTACGAATGACGCGCCGAAAAGCGCCGAAAGGGGCACAAGATATCGGCTCTCGCCGCAGAATACACGCCTTATCAGGTGGGGAACTATCAGGCCGACAAAACCGAGCAACCCGGCAAAGCTGACGGCTGCCCCCGCCATAAGGGCGGCAAGGACAAGAAACAGAACACGGTATTTTTTAACCGAAAGACCCACGCTCTTTGCCATCTCGTCGCCAAGAGTGACTATATCGAGCTCGTTGAGCATGGTGAGCAGCAGAATAAACGATCCCCCTATCAGCACTGCGGCAGGCGTAAGCCTCGAAGAGGACACACCCGAAAAACCGCCGACGCGGAACTCCATATTGAGGGCCGCAACATCGGGAAAAAGCACCGTGACCGACTCGCTGAAGGCATTGAGCATGCTGTTCATGGCAACGCCCACGAGGATAACGGTGGTTTTGGATGCGCCGGTGCGGTAAGTGAACATAAGAATGACCATTATGGCCATAAGGCTGCCTGCAAAGGCCGATGCCGACACAGCCCAGCCCGAAAGAGCCCCTGCCGCGCAGCAGAGGGTGACGCCAAGGCCGGCGCCTGCATTTA
>JAFQVZ010000330.1 GCA_017407765.1 Clostridia bacterium
TAGATTTGAGAGCGTAATAACGCTTTGACATTATTCTCCCTAAAGGAGCCATGTCCTCAATTTGTCCGCAGGAAGCCTTTGGAGAGCCGAAAAACCCTTATAAATCAAGGCTTTTTCGGATACCGTGGGTCATTCCCACTCGATTGTGCCGATGGGCTTGGGTGTAAGATCCAGGCAAACGCGGTTGATACCCTCGACCTCATGTGTGATGCGGTCGGTGATGTGGTGCAGAACTGCATAGGGGATCTCTTCGATGGTCGCTGTCATAGCGTCGACTGTGTTGACGGCACGGATAATTGCGGGCCAGCCTTCGTAACGCTTGCCGTCACGAACACCTACGCTCTTGAAATCGGGAACAGCTACAAAATACTGCCATACATGGTTCAGATTGTTCTTATCGAACTCTTCACGCAGGATAGCATCAGCTTCACGCAGAGCCGCAAGACGGTCGCGTGTGATGGCACCGAGGCAGCGTACGCCCAGACCGGGGCCGGGGAAGGGCTGACGGTATACCATTGCATGGGGCAGACCCAGAGCCTCGCCTACTACGCGGACCTCATCCTTGTAGAGCAGCTTGAGGGGCTCGACCAGCTCCATCTCCATCTCTTCGGGCAGACCACCGACATTGTGATGAGCCTTAACACCCTTGGACTCGATGATATCGGGATAAATTGTGCCCTGAGCCAGGAAAGAAATGCCTTCCAGCTTGGCAGCCTCTTCATCAAAGATCTTAATGAACTCTTCGCCGATGATCTTACGCTTCTTCTCAGGCTCGGCAACACCGGCCAGCAGGTCGAGATAACGGTCGGTAGCATCGACATAGATCAGGTTGGCATCCAGCTCTTCACCGAAGACCTTGATAACATCTTCGCTCTCGCCCTTGCGCATGAGACCATGGTTAACATGAACGCAGACCAGCTGCTTGCCAACAGCCTTGATCAGCAGTGCAGCAACAACAGAAGAGTCGACACCGCCCGAAAGAGCAAGCAGAACCTTCTTGTCGCCAACCTGTGCGCGTACCTCAGCGATCTGCTCGGCAATAAATGCCTCTGCAAGCTCGGGAGTTGTGATACGAGCCATAGATTCGGGACGTACATTTGTAGACATATTTTTATTCCTCCAATACACACTATGTGAACCTACTTTGAATGGAAATATTATAATGCAAGTTTGTCCGCAATACAAGATTTTTTTACACAAAATCCTTGTTTAAACAAATGTTTTTCTGACAAAACCCCCGGAAAAGGAACCTTTTCCGGGAATTGGATCAATATGCTCAATACATTATTACGGCGCGAACAGGGCACACCGGGCTGCAGTATCCGCAGGTAAGACATTTCTCATGGTCTACCGATGCAAGGCCATTCTCATTCCAATAGATAGCTCCGGCAGGGCAGGCATTTTTGCAGGCTCCGCAGCCTTCACAGTCCTCCTGATTGACATATACCTTCTTTTCGGACACGTCGGGATTATATCCCGGAGCCATACGCCCTTCAAGATAATCCAGCAGATCATCGACCTCAGACTTTTTGCCGAAACCTATCATAAAAGAATCGAGCTCAGGCAGGCCGAATGCATAATCAAGCGCCTGCTGATAGTGCACAGTCAGGCTGCCCCCGCCAAAGGCCTTCATACCAAAAACCCCTTTGCCTGCCGCCTTGCATCTGCGTATGGCTTTCAGCATCTCGTCGGCCGATGCAAAAGCATCGCCGCGTCTGATTCCCAGGCCTGCATAATTGATAAGGGGAAACACGATGTCCAGTTCAGCCATATCGGCAGCTGCCTCTGCGATATCCACATGATGTGTGGAAAGACCGATGGCCTTTACGAGCCCCCTGGCTTTGGCATCAATCAGCGCCTGCCATGCCCCTGCGCGTTCTTCCAGCTGTCCCGCACGAACCTCATGCATGAGGAATATATCTATCACATCGCGCTCAAGCTCTCTCTGAGCTTCAAAAACCGCCTCCATCATGCCGTCATAATCACCGCAGAGAGACTTTGAGCAGATGATGACATCATCATATTTTCCGTCTTCCAGCGCTTTGCTGATATATGGATAGGTCTGATAATACTGAGCTGTATCTATAAAATTAAATCCCTGCTCAAGGGCATAGCGCAGAACCGCTGCGCCCTCTTCGATCGGCAGAGCCAGCTGACTGGGGCCCATAGGCAGTACGCCAAACCCGGCCTCACTTACAAGAAGGCCGGTATTTCCCAGATATTTCTTTTTCAAAAGGGTACCTCCCCTATTTTTTCTGTATGTATTATAAATCAAGGCCGCCCGCATCGCAAGGCAGATAAAGCAAAGGCATAAAAAAGGACATCGGTGCCAAACTATCTGTATCAATTTCAGATCCGGGAGGAAACATTTATGGATAGAAAAACAAAGCTGTGTATTCTTTCTCTTGCCTGCTCAGCTACATTTTGCACAGTACTGACAGTCCTGTCGCCCGTAAAGGCAAAGACGGTTGAAACTTCGGTACCGTCGTCGGTGGTTTCGGTAAATGCCGCCGCAGGCGAGACCGTTCGCTTTTCGGCAGAGGACTTTTCTTCTGCCGAAGAAAAACTTTCAGGTATAATAATCACCTCGCTGCCCGAGCCTGCCCTTGGGCTGCTGTCCCATTCCGGTGTGCCGGTGGATATAAACTCGGTTATATCTTCCGATTCGATAGGTGCCCTCAGCTTTGCTCCTGCCGGAGGCGAAGATACACTCGCCACTTTTGAATGCACCCCCGTATACAGAGGCAAAGGGCCGTCCGATGAAGCGGTGACCGTTTCGCTCTGGCTCAGCGATACGCCTAATTCCTCACCCATCGCCGTCGACCTTGATTATGAGACATACGCCGACCTTGATCTGTGCGGAAGTCTCAGAGGTTTTGACCCTGAGGATGATCCTATTAGCTTTAAAGTTCTGACAAAGCCCCAAAAAGGCTCCTTGATCCTCGATAGCGGAACATTCTTTTACTCTCCTTCAGGCAAAACCGGAAGCGACAGCTTTACCTATGCCGCCGTCGACTCAAAAGGCTCGGTATCGGCAGCTGCCTCGGTATCTGTCACCATCCATGAAAGACCCGAAAACTCTGATACCCTCACCTATGCTGATATGGAGAACTGCTCTGCCCATTTCGCTGCTGTCCGTCTTGCCGAGGAAGGCATTATGCGCGGGATGAGCATGGGCACGGCCTCTTTTCTTGAGCCAGAAAAAGCTGTGAGCCGCGCCGAGTTTGTTTCGATGATCTCGGCTCTTGCCGATCTTTCCATTCCCACCGCAGCTGTATCTACCGGCATGGCCGATGACCCTGATATTCCCGATTGGGCACGTCCCTGCATCGCGGCTGCACTTGCCGAAGACATTGCCCAAGGCGAGAAAACCACACGCGGCAGCATGATGTTCCGGGCTGAAGATCCCGTCACTTTGGCTGAGGCTGCAGTCATGCTCGACCGTTTGCTTGACCTTCCCGACGAATATCTCATAAAGGATGCCGGACTCCCGGCATGGTCGGCTCAGAGTATTTCAAATACAGTGGCATGCGGATATTTTGAAAAAGGAGCGGATTTCGGCAAGTCTCTCTCCCGAAGTGAAGCCGCAGATGTTCTGTTCAAGGCTTACAAAGCTATCAACGATCAGGAAAA
>JAFQVZ010000331.1 GCA_017407765.1 Clostridia bacterium
CCGTTTGCGGCGGTTTCAGTTGATTACTTCAATTATATGTTGCGGAGAGACCCGTTTTAGCAGTTATTGAAGATACCCGGAAATTACTCCTTAGTGACCAGCACGCCGTAGCCGCCGTTCTTTTTCTTGTAAACTACCGAATACTTGTCGTTCTCTTCACTGTTGAAGAAGACATAGATTTCGCGCTTCAGCTGATTCAGCTGCATAACAGCATCTTCAACTGTCATGACCTTAACTTCTGTCTCCTTAATATGTACCATGGCGAATCCGGTCTCTTCCACAGCTTCTACAGCAGACTGGGCAAAAGCCTCCTGTCCGCTCTTCTTGGAACGCTTGCCCTTGCCTGCGGGAACGAATGCACCAATGATGGCGAATACGATTGCAGGTACCAGCCAGAAGAAGCCATACTCTGCCAGAGGCAGTGTGTATACAAAGTCAAACTGAGATGCACCAAAGTCGGACAGAACACCCATCAGTGCCATGAAGAATGTGCCTGCTGCGGTGAACTTATTTACATAGTGATTCTTGATCTGATCATCGAAGAAGGACAGAACGACCTGAGTCAGCAGAACGGGATAGATGATGTTCAGGATGGGCGAAGCCAGGCTGATGATCATGCTGATACCGACGTTGGCAACAATCGCTGCGAATACGCAGGTGATGCCTACCAGTCTTGTGTAGGGGAACTTGCTGCCCAGCAGTTCGGCAAAGAAGTCGGCAGAAGCCGAGATCAGGCCAATAGCTGTTGTAAGGCATGCAAAGAATACGATGAGCGACAGAAGAATGATACCTGCCTTGCCCAGCAGTGTCTTTGTGATAAGAACTACGAGAGCTGTCTGGTTCATGCCAACGCCAAGACCGAGCATAGATGTTGTCGCGCCGAGATATGTAAGGCCGCCGTATACGATGGAAAGACCTGCAATACATATGACCGAAGACATAGCGATGATCTTGAATCTGGACTTGGGTGTGTCATAGCCGTTACGTGTTGCATTACCGACAAGCATCAGTGTTACAGCCAGCGAAACAAGAACGTCCATCGTCTGATAGCCTGCAAGGATACCTTCCTTTGCAACGCTGTCTACCAGCTGATCGGGGCTGATCTCACCGATGGGATTGATGATACCGATAACAACAAGTGCAACGAGAACGACCAGAAGCGCAGGTGTGAGATACTTACCGATGATATCAACAACTGCCGAAGGACGAATTGTCAGCAGATATACGATACCGAAGAAGATGATCGAGAATACCCAGGAGTTGAACTCAGGGAACAGAGGCATGATGCCCATTTCAAATGTTGTAGCACATGTTCTGGGAACGCAGAGCAGAGGACCAACTGTGAGGATAGCGACCGCCGAAAGGATCTTTGCAGGAACCTCGCCGATACGGTCGACAACCGACCAAATACTGCCGTCCTTGCGGATCATTGCAAGTACTGTCAGAACAGCGAGGCCGCCGTCGGCAATAATAAAGGAGAGGAAGCCGATAAACCACTGCTTACCTGCAACCATGCCGAGATAAGGGGGGAAGATCAGGTTGCCAGCACCAAAGAACATGGCAAACAGAGCGAAGCCGATGACAAATACATCGGAAAGAGAAATCTTTTTCTCATTCTGCATAAATAATATGCCTCCAAAAATATTTTTCGGATCATGCGCCTCTTTTCCCCATTTTTCAGCGAAAATGCGGCTACACATTCCGTTTTAACCTTAACACAAATTAACATTATTTGCAATCGTTAGATGAACAAAATATTACATAAAAAGACCGGGCTGACACGCCCGGTCTTTTCTCATTTTGCATATTACAATAATTCTTTTCTATAAAAAACGTGCTAATTATTTAATCGTTTGCACGCAGCTGCTTGAATCCGCGTCCCAGAACCTCATTTACATCCGACAGCATTATAAAAGCTGTGTCATCTATCTCGAGAACAAGCTTTTTAACTGCATTAGCCTCGTGAGGACGAATTACGCACATGAGCACCAGTCGCTCTTCACCGGTATACATACCCTGGCCTTCAAGGGCTGTTACACCATGACCGATGCGTTCCATCAGAGCATCGGCCACTTCCCGAGGCCTTTTTGTGACAATAAGTGTCTTTTTCTGATGATCGCTTCCATAAACGACCATATCGGTCATATTGCTTACAGCATACTGCATTATGATTCCGTACATAAGCAGTTCGAGGCTGCCAAGGCCAAATGCACTGAGCAGAAGGACTCCTACATTGACTGTCATGCTGGTGGTTCCCATCTGAACCGAAAAATGCTTATACATAAACTTGCCGATAACGTCGACTCCGCCCGATGTGCCGCCGGTGCGGATGATAAGGCCATATCCCACACCTTTAAGTATGCCGCCAAAGATAGCAGCCAGCAGAATATCACCCTCAAACACAGGCAAAAAGCCTGCCATATCGGTAAGAATAGAGCTGAAGACTATCATGAACATGGTCTTGCAGAAAAAGTCTCGTCCCAATCCCTTAAAGCCTGCAAGAAGCAGAGGAATATTAAGCGCCATTGTGACAACGCCTATAGGCAGGTTCCACAGATAATTGGTCAGCAGAGCAATACCGGAAACACCGCCCGAAGGGATCTGCATGGGGGCCGCAAATGACTTGACCGAAATAACATAGAGTATCGAGCCTACCACAATAAGGCCATACTCTCCAAGAAGTGTCAGCAGACGCCTGTTTTTATTCTTTTCCATCTCTTATCCTCCACTAAAAATCAATATTTTCTGTCAAGCTGCTCGATCAGCGCCGCGATGGCTCCGCTGTTGTTATCCGGAAGAAGATTCTTAACCTTTTCAAGAACAACAGGACGGGCATTGGCCGGCGCATAGGAGTTATCCCCTGCCGCAGCCAGCAGCTCGATATCGTTGGTGCCATCACCAACAGTATAGAAGTTTTCGGGAGATACCCTCAGCCTGTCGCGAAGCCAAAGCGCGCTGTCGCCCTTTGAAAAGCCTTCTGCTGTGATCTCGTAAATATGTGGCAGGGAGAACTGCGCAAAAACATCGTTTCCAAAGCGTCTTGTAACAAACTCCATGGCATCCAGCAGGACCTCATGATCTTCCAGCAGATTGATCTTCATCCATCCGCCCTCTACTTCCGAAAGCTCACGTCTTTTAAGCTCCAGCCCAACATTTTTATGGTGGCGTTCGGTGTACATATTGTGATTCACAACATACTGAACACCGGGGAAACATATCTCAACGCCAACCATAGGAAAACGCCTTATAAGCTCTTCCACAATTGCGGCATATCCGCTGCCCATCTGAGCCACACGCAGAGTTTCACCGCTTCTCAGGTCGCTTATCCATGCTCCGTTATCGACAATGGAAGGTGCACTGGTCCTGAGTTCGGGCAGAAAACCCTCTACCGACTTTCTTGCGCGGCCTGTCGCTACCGAAAAGAATCCGCCGTTATCTATAAAGTGATCAATGGCCTCGCCATCGACCTGCGACACCTTAGCTTCAGAGTTGAGCAGTGTTCCATCCATATCGGTAAGGATAAATACCCCTTCGAACTTTTTACTCACTCGGATATCCTCCTAAGTTTTTCTTCAAAGTCTGTGAAATATCTGGGCAAAGGGCACTCGAAGCTCATTTTCTCACCCGTATCGGGATGAATAAACATGATCTTTCCGGCATGAAGGCACTGCCCTTCCAGCCCTGTTTTTTCTTTGCCCCTGCCATAAATCTCGTCACCTGCCAGCGGATGACCGATGTGAGCCATGTGCACCCTGATCTGATGTGTCCTTCCGGTCTCAAGGCTGCATCTGACATGGCTGTAGCCGATATATCTGGCAACGGTTTCATAATGTGTGACGGCGTTTCGTCCGTCGGCAACAACGGCCATCTTTTTGCGGTCGCGCAGGCTGCGCCCAATGGGTGCATCCACCGTTCCGCTGTCATCGCCCATTCTTCCAAGAACGATAGCATCGTAGATGCGCGAAAGACTCTTATCCTTCAGCTGAGCCGAAAGGCTGGCATGAGCCTTGTCGTTCTTTGCGATCATCAGCAGGCCGCTTGTATCTTTATCGATTCGGTGAACGATCCCGGGACGAAGCTCGCCCCCAATACCCGAAAGGCTGTCGCCGCAATGAAACATCACGGCGTTTACGATGGTTCCGTCGGGATGCCCCGGCGCCGGATGCACCACCATGCCCTTGGGTTTGTTGATAACAAGAACGCTGTCGTCCTCATATATAATATCAAGCGGGATATCCTGAGGCACCAGTTCGGTGACGGCAGGTTCGGGAACCTCGACCTCTATCCTGTCGCCTTCCTTTAGTTTCTGATTCTTTTTGGCCTCTTTGCCGTTCACACGGATATTCCCCGACTGACACAGACCCTGAACGCGGTTGCGTGATATCTCCTCCATGCTGTCGGCAAGAAATGCATCAAGCCTTGTGCCGGCCTCCTGGGCAGTGACCAAAAAAACTTCTATCTCGTTCATCATGCATCCTCCCCGGCAGCTTTTTCTGCCGCAGCCTTCTTTTCTCTGCGCTCATTAAGATAATCGAGCCAGATTATAAGAACGAACAGCGCACCGCCGACAGTGATGCATATATCGGCAAAGTTGAATACCGGGAAATCGATAAGCTCGAAATTGAACATATCGATGACATATCCAAGGCGAAGTCTGTCGATAAAATTGCCTATCGCACCGCCGGCCACAAAAGTGCCGGCCCAGTTGGCCAGCTTTCCGCTGACAATGCCTGTCTTATATATATAATAGAAGAGAAAAAAGGCTGCAAAAGTGATGATTATAAAAAAGGTCTGCTTGCCTTCCAGCATCGAAAATGCCGCACCTGAGTTCTCGACATAAGTCAGATGGAAAAAGCCTTTTATTATATTAATGTTGCCTATTGGAGCAAGCTCGGTCACCGCCCAGTATTTAATGAGCTGGTCGACGATTATCATAAATGCTGCACTGATAAAATAAATCAAGAGATTACCTCCGAAAAACAAAGCTATGTATTCAAACGTCTTTTATTTTAGCATTTTTACCGACAAATGTATAGGTGTTTTAGCCGAAATAAAAAATCGGCGGCTCCGAAAAACCAGAGCCGCCGATCTTATATTTTATTTCTTATCCGTATCCTTGGGGCCGCCAAAATACTTGTCTTCGCGCTTTTTTCTAAAGAACTTGTATGTATAATTTCCTGCAAACACCAGTCCGCCGATGATCGCACCCCAGAAAATTATGAGCAGGCTGTCGCCCAGCAGCCATACGATCATGTCCTCGCCGGTAGCCTTAATGTCGGAAATGCTTCTGCTGAAGCGTGCCGAAATACGTTCGCCCAGTGTAAGAGGCGCCGCCTGAAGCTTTTCGGGCTCAAAGACCTCGTCGATATAAAGGTCTACCCTGCTGTATGCGATCTCGCTGTCGAGTCGTCTCAATGTGCCGTCAATGCTCTCGATCTCATATCTTACCTCAGCAAGCTTCTGTTCGATGGTGATCATGTCGCTGATATTATCGGCTCCTGCCAGCAGCTCCAGCAGACGCTCTTCCTGGACACGCAGAGTCTTGATCCTGGCCTCGGAATCATAGTAATACTCGGTAACATCTTCAAGGCCCTGGCTGCTGTCAACTACGGTTGCGACCGAAGCAAGGCTTTCTACAAAGTTCTGTGCCTTGCCTGCAGGAATACGAAGGGTATATCGTGCCGAACGGGGATATACGCGGCCATAGTCGATGGCTCCGCTGCCGCTCTGACTGCTCGACTCTATGTATCCTCCCGAGCTTACAACAGCTTTTTCGATGCTGTCGATGGTTTTGTCAAACTCAAGTGTCTGAAGGGTAGCATTATAATTGAATATGAGCTTGCGGTTGGTCTGAACCGATTCGTTCTGTCCAAGTTCGATGGAACCTGTGTTTTCGATGGCATCCTCTGCCGGCTTTTCATACTCCATCGAGCTGTCATAGCTCTCGTTCTTACTGTCCTCTGCGTATCCCATACTGTCGGCACCTCCGCAGGCCGACAGCATCAGCAGCATTGAAAATGCCAGAAAAACGCTTGTCCACTTTGATAATTTGATTCTTTTCATAATAGGCCTCCTAATTTATTACAGAATTATTAAGTCCTTTATCTATTAGACAGCAGTTTTTTCTTTTTGTTCCACCTTTTCATAATTATTTTTTTGTTGTATACTTGTTTTAAATGAAAAAATAAAAAGAGGTGTTTTATCAATGTCTGTATTCGGCGCCTTCAGCGGCATCTTTACAATATTCCTGCTGTTTGCCACCGGCTTTCTGGCAACCAAACAGAAGGTCCTTACACCTGAGCACTACAGCTTCTGTTCAAAGCTTCTGACCGGCTATGCTATCCCCGTTCTGCTTTTTGAAAATGCCACACGCAACATAACGATGGACTTTCTGCGTGAGATGGGCCTTTTGCTGCTCATCCCCTTTGCGATCCAGCTCGTATCCTTTGGCGCTGCAATCCTTATCGGACGCGCAGCAAAGATCGAAGAGAAACGCAGAGGTGTTTTCACCACCATGTTCAGCATGGCCAACACCATCATGGTCGGCCTGCCCGTATGCATCGAAATATTCGGGGATGTCTGCACTCCCTATGTAATGTCCTTCTACCTGGCCAACACCACATGTTTCTGGACTCTTGCGGTCCCCATGCTGGCAGCCGACGGCAGCGGACATGCCCCCTCCTTCGCAGAGCGCATCAAAAATACATTCTCCAAGCAGGTAAAGGGATTCCTTCTCGGCTCGGCTGTCGGCCTTCTTGGCCTTACCATCCCCGACTTTATTATGAGTGCAGCCA
>JAFQVZ010000332.1 GCA_017407765.1 Clostridia bacterium
ATATGAGCGGCGCCTATTCCATCGCTATCACCAGCAGCATGGATGCCCCCGTTGCCGAGATAGCGGCGACGACGCTTATCTGTCCTCTGTCGGACGAAAATATCTATAACTCATTCGTAACCCCTCTTGAGATGGTGAACCTTTTGGTTCACAGCATCATCATCAAGATGGGCCTTACATATAAAGACCTCCGCCTCGATAACTGATAAAACCAAAGCCGCCCTGATGGGCGGCTTTTTTAGATATGAGTAATCGCCAATGGCATTCACGGGCGTGCAATGCACGCCCCTACAGGGAGATTACCCGTCATATAGCTGTAGGGGCGAGCATTGCTCGCCCGCAGAATCCAAAAAACCACCCGTGAGGGTGGTTTTTCGGTATGTAACTTAAATTACTTGATGATAACGATGCCTTCGACTTCGCCGGCGATGCCTGCAGCATTAGCCTCGTCTGTGTCGATGTGCATTCTTGTAGCGAACTTCTCGGAAACGCGAACAACTACATCACCAAATGTCAGAGCACGGCCATTGCAGTTTGTCTCAACAGCGATGATCTGCTTGTCCTGAACGCCCATCTTCTCAGCGTCTTCGGGTGTGATGTGCAGGTGGCGCATAGCAGCGATGACGCCCTCTGTCAGCTCAACTTCGCCCTTGGGGCCAACCAGCTTGCAGGAGCCGGAGCCTGCGATGTCGCCGCTCTCGCGAACGGGAGCCTTTACGCCGATGGAACGTGCGTCTGTCAGAGAGATCTCTACCTGAGAAGCCTTACGCTCGGGGCCGAGGACCGAGATGCCGGGGAAAGCGCTCTTTGTGCCTTCTACGCGAACCTTTTCCTCACATGCGAACTGGCCGGGCTGAGAGAGGTCCTTCTTCTTTGTCAGCTGATAGCCTTCGCCGAAGAGGATGTCGATGTGCTCTCTGGACAGGTGGATGTGACGAGCCGATGTTTCGATGATAACTTTATTCATGGGTATCTCCTCCAAAATCAATTTCAGAAAAATCGAACTTTTCCTGCTTTAAAGATATCACACACTCGCCTCTTTTTCAAGCCACCATATGGCATAAGCTCTATTTTATTATCAATATGAATGTCTTTGCCCCCTGCAAAATATAATTTACAGACAATCCACTTGTGAAGGTGCAGCCTTATGTAGTAAAATGAATTGTCACAAACCAAGCTATTCCCCGGAGGTTCTTATTTTGGACAGATTCAGCATGACACGGTGCGAGATCGACCTCGACCGTTTTGAACATAATATCGAAGAGGTAAAGCGCCTTGCAGGCAGCAGCACGCCTATGGCCGTTATCAAGGCCGATGCCTACGGCCACGGCGCCGCCGTTCTGATGCGCAAGCTCTTCTCCCGCGGCATCGAATATTTCGGCGTTGCCAACATAGGCGAGGCTATGGAGCTGCGCCGCACCTTCCATCGCGGACATATCCTCGTCCTCGGCTACACTCCACCTCACCTGATGCACTATGCCGCCGATTACGGCGTTTCGCTGACCGTGTTTTCCATCGAGCAGGCCCGTGCCCTCAATGCCATCGGCCAGCCTGCCTCGGTACATATCAAGCTCAACACCGGCCTCAACCGCCTCGGCTTTCCTCCCACCGAACAGTCGATAAACGAGATAAAAGAAATATCTCAGATGAAGAACATTTCCATCGAAGGTATCTTCAGCCACTTTGCACAGGGCTCGGAAGAGGAAGATTTCGGCCAGATGCAGGTCTTCCGCATGATGACCGAATGGCTGGAGAATGAAGGGGTAAGGCTGGGCCACAAGCATATCTGCGACGGCATCGCCCTTGGCAAATACGGCACCCTTGGTTTTAACATGGTGCGTCCCGGTGCCCTGCTTTACGGCTATGGCAGCAATGCCCTTCCCATCATGTCGCTTAAATCTCAGGTGATCTTTGTTCACAAGGTGCCGGCCGGAGAAGGCGTAAGCTATGGTCTGACCGACAAGTGTGACCACGAACGAATCATTGCCACCCTGCCCTACGGCTATTCCGACGGTGTTCCCCGCCTGCTGTCGAACGGCAAGGGCCATGTGACCGTTAACGGACACAAAGCTCCCTATGTCGGCGTGCTGTGCATGGATATGTGCATGGTGGACGTCACCGGCATTCCCGATGTTTCGGTAGGCGATCAGGTGACCGTCTTCGGCACCGGCGATAACGATTTCAGCTTTGCTGAGGCAGCTTCGATCGTGGGTGTAAATGTCAATTCGCTTCTCAGCGGCATTGCACGCCGCGTTCCCCGCGTATATTTTGAAAAAGGCGAAGAGGTCATGTTCACCGACTACCTCTTCTAAGGTATTTACTATGGATATCAGGCTACAAAAGGTGCCTTTTGAACAAAAAGGCCAGCTTTTTGACATGATGCAGATATATATCCGCGAGTTTTCGCGCTTCGAGCCGGTGGAACCCGACGAAAACGGCATTTATCCCTATCCGCCCTTCGACTCCTACTGGAAGGAAAAAGATCGCCACCCCTATTTCATCATGGTGGACGGAAAGCGGGCCGGGCTGGTGCTGGTCAACCGCAACCATTATGTGCGAATGCTTCACCAGAGCCGTTCGATAGCCGAGTTCTTTGTTCTGCCCGAATACCGACGCCTCGGCGTGGGCAGCCGCGCCGCAAGGATGCTCACCGAGAGCTTCGGAGGCTGGTGGCAGCTGATGATGCATCCAAAAAACGAGCCCTCCCACGGCTTCTGGCAGCGCACCTTTGAATATGAGGGCGCTGAAAAGCTGAAGCTAAGACGAGGCCCCAGATGGTATGACGGCGGCCTGCGCGGCACAGTTATGACCTTTTTCTCAAAAGGCAACAGAAAACGCTGATAATGCTTTAACTCCCTCGCCGAAATGGCGAGGGAGTTTTTATATCAGTATAGAAAAAGACCCAAGGCCGAAGCCTTGGGTCTGTGATTTTCTGTTATTGGACCGAAATCAAAAATTATTCGACTTCATATTCGCACTGAGGCCACCAGATCTTCTCCATAACCTTGTCTGCATCCTTCATTGTTGTCAGCAGGCCGAGGCGGATATAGTCTTCTGTGATCTCCTGGAGAGCGCGCTCTGTGAATGCATTGTCAACTGTGCCCCACTGATAGGACTCCATGCACTCTACGAGCTTGCTGAGGTCGCCTGTCAGCAGACCAGCATCGAGCTGGATCTGTGTAGCTTCTTCAACGTTCTCGCCCATCCAAGCCTGAGCTTCGTAAACAGCCTTTGTGATATACTTAGCCATCAGGGGGTTCTCCTTGATGAAGTCCTTGTTCATAACTGTTACGCAGCAGGGCTCATCCTGGAAGTCTTCGTCCCATGTGATGGAGCGGAGGTACTTCAGCTGGCCGGA
>JAFQVZ010000333.1 GCA_017407765.1 Clostridia bacterium
ATGATAAGCTTTGTTTTGAATTAAGTCAATGGTGATTGTTGGACTTGCCTCCCTTGCCTAAAGGGAGGTGCCCCGAAGGGGCGGAGGGATATTACAGCAGGCCTATTATATCCCCCAGTCAACTTCGTTGACAGCCCCCTGAAGGTGAATTGCCGCAAAGCGGCAAGAGAGACCGGCCTGGGCCGTTAGGCAAGGGGGCCATTATTCCAAACTTCAGTCTTGACAGCGACGCGAAGATAGTGCCTTTGGTACTCTCCCATAGGGAGAGCCAAGATCTATTACCCATTCACTATTACTTATCACCTCAAAAAAGCCGCCCTGGAGGGCGGCTTTTGGCTTATGCAAAGATCATATTATAGATGAAGAACAGCGCAGTTGCGGCAACGGCCAGCACCGGCGCCATCTTTATATGCTGCTTATATACATCCTTCGAGTCGCAGCCCATATACTTGATGGACAGCAGCTGGCAAAGATGGAAGGGCGAGAAATAATAGCCGAGGAAGCTCCATGCCAGGATATATACGGCATAGACCGTCTGGGTCATTGCAGGCACGGCCATGCCGGCAACAAAGGGCAGCAGGATGCCCATGGGGACAAGGCTGATGCCGGTGGAAAGGCCGAATGCAAGGCCAACAACGGGCACGATGAGCATAAAGCCGACCATCGACTGCCCTACCAGCACCTCGCCTACGCTGGCCATAACGAAATCGAGGTTCTTGACGATGTTCTGCATGAAATATACGCCGATCAGCATGAGGAAGGTGTCGGCGCTGATGCCCTTTACGGCGCTCTTAATATATTCGCTCTTATCCTTGCCGATCAGGAAGAATGTCAGCAGGATGCAGAGGAAGATGGAGATATACATATCAAAGCCGAAGAGGGTGTTGAATACCAGCGCCATATAGATGGGCGAAAGGTATTTGAGGACATCGACGAAAGCCTTGCCCTTGTCGCCGCCCTGAGACTTGACCGAGGGCGATGCCTTGACATAGGCGAAGAAGGCGCCGATGAGCATGACGATGACGAAGGGGATGTTCATGGCGATGACATGATAGACATTGACCTGGGGCAGCGTGGATGCAATGGCAAGCATGGTGGTGTTATAGGGCAGGATGAACATGGCAAAGTGACGGAAATAGAGGTTTACCGCCGCCTTGACATCGCTCTTCATCTGAAGGTCGGTGCCGATGGAATCGACAAAGGGAGCCGACAGAAATGCGCCGCCGGGAACGGGCAGCATGCCCATGATGGCAGGCAAGGTCATTACCAGCGCCTTCTTGCTGGGCACCAGCTGCTCGAGGGCGCGGACGATGCGCTCGAGGATGCCATAGTGCTTGAGGATCGAGCCGAGGACGCCGATCTCGACGACTACGATCAGGGTCTGCAGGGTGGAAAAGGTGGTGAATATCTTTGTAAAGGAGCTTACCATCGTTCCGATGGGCAGACCGCCGATGAAGGCCATGATAAGGCCGGTGACAAACAGAATGGGGCCAAGGGAGGCCTTTTTGCCCTTAAATACCTTGGGATAGAGCTTTATCATCACGGGCAGAAGCACAAATGCGATGACAAGACCGATAAACTGCTGCATATACTTACCTCTCTTTTATTTAATATATCGATATTATACATCAATATCAAATAAGGGGCAAGAAAAAGAGAGGCGGTTGTAGGGGCGAGCAGTGCTCGCCCGGAAGGATTGACATAACCTCTATCCTTATGTGAGATTCCTCGACTTCGCTCGGAATGACATTATTATGAGCGGCGAACTACATCGTCATCCTGAGCGGAACGAAGTGTAGTCGAAGGATCTCACGCCATTCTTCCCCACATAATCACACACCTAAAAAATCAACATAAAAGGAGCGTTACTCTATGAGCATCAAAGTTGCCGTTGTCTGCGGCGGAAGCAGCGTAGAACACGAGGTCTCGGTAATCACCGCCATGC
>JAFQVZ010000334.1 GCA_017407765.1 Clostridia bacterium
AGCTACCATCAACTATGTTATCACCGATGTCGAGCGCAAGCGCAAGTTCGTCTGCGTTGACACAAACGATATCCCCGATATCGCCATCGTTGACCCCGATATGATGTCCACAATGCCCAAGGGCCTGACAGCCTCTACAGGTATGGATGCCCTCACACACGCAATCGAAGGCTATACAACAAAGGCTGCATGGGCTCTGGCCGACTGCCTTAACCTCGAAGCCATCCGCCTGATCGCAAAGAGCCTGCGCGGCGCTGTCAATAACGAGGACGAAGGCCGCGAAGGCATGGCTCTGGGCCAGTTCGTAACCGGCATGGCATTCTCCAATGTCGGCCTCGGCATCGCTCACTCGATGGCTCACACACTGGGCGCTGTTTACGACACACCCCACGGCGTTGCCTGCGCTATGATGCTGCCTATCGTTATGGAATATAACGCTGAGACAACAGGCGAGAAGTATAAGGCTATCGCTGAGGCTATGGGCGTTGATACGACCGGCATGGATCAGCCCACATACCGCAAGGCTGCTGTCGATGCTGTCCGCCAGCTGTCCGTTGATGTAGGCATCCCCACAAAGCTCGAAGCTCTTAAGGAAGAAGACCTCGACTTCCTGGCAGAGAGCGCATTTGCCGATGCATGCTGCCCCGGCAACCCCAAGGATACCTGCGTTGAAGACCTCAAGGCTCTGTTCCGCCAGCTGATGTAAAGCGCAGCACATACTTGATAAACTCAGGGTGCCCCGTTTCGGGGCACTCTTTTTATTTGACAGTAAAAGGAGAAGGGAAAGAAAAATGTCTTAGCATCGGCCCTGCTCGTACGGATTATAAGAGAGATATGTTCCCGCGGAGGAAGGGCTTGCACCGGCGAAACTCAGAACAGAAAAATATTTCAAAAAAGTGAAAAAAGTACTTGCATTCCGTAAAAAGTTGTGTTATTATGATTGAGCTGTCAGGGGACAGCGAAAAAATAAATAATATGCAGCCGTGGCGGAACAGGTAGACGCGCTAGCTTGAGGTGCTAGTGAAGAATGCTTCATGGGGGTTCAAGTCCCTTCGGCTGCACCAACAGGACTCTGGCAATAGCCGGGGTCTTTTTGCATATGGAGGTTGTTTATGACTCGTTTTATCATAATCCGTCACGGACTCAGCCAGTATAACCATCAGAGGCGTTTTCAGGGCCAGCTGGACATCCCTCTGCATGAAATAGGCCTGGAGCAGGCGGCTGCTTCGGCAAAGTATGTTCTTGAAAATTATAAGATAGACCGTATCTATTCCAGCGATCTCTGCCGCGCATCGGTCACGGCTCAGCCCATCGGCGAGGCTCTCGGCATGACGATAGAGACCGACGAGCGCCTGCGCGAGATCAATATGGGGCTTTGGCAGGGAATGGGCTTTGACGAGGCCATCGAGCGTTTTCCCGACACCGAGCGTCAGCGCATCGCGTGCATCGGAAAGATGCGTTATGACGGCGGAGAGAGCTATGGCGACGTTATGGAGCGAGTACGTGCCTTTGCCGACGAGGTCGAGGCCGAAAACGAGGACAAAACGGTAGTCGTGGTTTCACACGGCGGTGCCATCAGGGCTCTGCTTTCTTCGTGGCTGGGCTATCCTCCCGAAGACTTTGGCAGGGTCCCCATCGTTCCCAACGCATCGGTAACAGTCGCCTGCGTTGAAAAGGGTAAGCCTGAGTTCGAGCTGATGTATTATACCGACCACCTCGAGCATGTCACGGTGACTAATATAGAATAAGATCAATGACCATATCCTGAAGAGAGATCTTTAAGATATGGTTATTTTTTATGCCTCGGCTTGCGTAGTGAGGGGATATAGGCTAAAATATTTTTGAGATCAGTTTATTTATGAAGGAACGATATATATGTCTCAGTTTGGTTCTGGTGTACGGGTGAGAAATTATGGAATAGATCTTCTCAAGATGCTTTCCATGCAGATGATCGTGGTGCTTCACGTTCTGGGTGTCGGAGGTATTCTTGGCAGGCTTGAAGTGCTGTCGCCTCAGTAT
>JAFQVZ010000335.1 GCA_017407765.1 Clostridia bacterium
AATGATAAATGCTGAGGAAGACCATTGCTGCCGAGAAGGAAACAAACAGGCTGAAGCAGTCGGGAGCTATATATGCGAAATGGGGCATCGTTGCGCCTTTGATAATGACACGATCTTTGCCGACGGTTTCAAACAGATTGTTGTAATGGCCGAAATACCTGACGAAAAATATTAGGCTGGAAAGAAAACATCCCGTCAGGCCGCCGGCCAGCCATCTGAACTCGGAGGCGGGCTCGATGCCCAAAGGCAGATAATATCTGAGCTTTTTATCCATCATATCGGTCACCTCTTGCATTGCTTACAGCGAAAAACAGAGTAACGAGCGAGAAACAGATGCCGATAATAGGAAGCTCGACCCAGCTGTATTCCCCAAGGAATGTCGTCATTCCAAAGGACATCAAAAGAGGGAAGGACAGCGGGAACTTTGTGCCGCGTCTGAGCCTGTAGGAAAAGCATGAGGCGGTAATGCCCAGTGAGGCGCAGAGGATAATATTGCGCGCCAGCACCAAGAGGTTTCCGACAGGCATTACGTTGTGCAACAGCTCGCAGCGCCATGTTGCGAGAAAGAGCGACTGGCCATGGAAGATAAAGCCAAGAGGGGAGGAGGCATATACACCCATGAAGATGAGAAGCGTAGCTGCCTGCCATGCCAGCAGGATCATAAAGCAAAGGGTGAAATAAACGGCCCACATAATATGGATACGTTCTTCACTTATAGGCAGGCGTCTGAGGGTGTAATCGATCCTGCCGCTGCCTATGCCGCCGCCATTTGCGGCAAACAGTATGCAAATAAGAACGAACGCACCTGCAAGGACGTATTTTATGCCGCTCTGATCAACGACTTCTTCAAAAGGCTTTGAAGCGGGAGTCAGATAGCCTCGTGCAATATCGGCATCGGTAAAGTTCTTAACGTTAAAGTCGTAGTCTGCAATAGCTTCGTTAAGTTCCGAACTGAAAATGAAATACTGACAAATCGACATGAGCAGCAGAATGACTGCGAAAATAATCAAAGTAGGTCTGGCAATGAGCGACATTGCAGAAAGTTCGTGTTTCATAATTTGTTTCGCGCTCCTTTACGAGGGGATATCTTCCCAAAGGGAAGAAAGGGTGGCGAGAGCCTCTTCTTTAGAGATCCTCATCTGCTTCATGGCATGGATCATTTCCTTTGCCTGGTCGCCCAACAGCTGGGCACGGATAAGGGCAATCTTTTGCTGATCGATGGTTACACAGCTTTTGGCGCCGGGAGAGGAAAAAATGATGCCTTCTTCCTCAAGAATGTGGTATGACTTCTGCACTGTGTTGGGGTTGACACCAAGCAGCGCCGAAAGCGATCGTCGTGAGGGAACTTCATCGCCGTCTACAACATTGCCCGCTGCAATTCCGCGTTTTATATGAAGGATTATCTGAAGATAAATGGGGCTCGTGTCATTAGGGATGAAATCATCAAAACTGATCAAAACTTCCATGCCTCCTTTCAAAACTGTATTACTTGTGTGACACACCTTCTAGCTGTATTATACGAGTGATACGGTTCTATGTCAAGGGCAAAATAAAAACCCCATCCGTACGAATACGGACAGGGCAGAAGGAGAGCGCGTTATAACAAATGTCTGAACGGACGTTCAAACAGACGGAGAAGGCGGAGAAAAGTATTGCGGACAGTGGAAGAAGCAGAAACCATAGGGGCTTTGCTGCCGGCAGGAACGGCGGTCTTTTCAACTTCACTCATAAACCTACCGAGCTGCTGCGAAAGATCCGGGCTGTCGATAGCAAGCATGATCTCGCTGTCAATATACGCACTGCGCATATCTAAGTTAAAAGAACCTATGATCGAAAGTCTTTCATCTATGCATATGGCTTTGGTATGGCTGCTGCGCTCACCGTAATATTCCCATAGTTCGGCGCCGGTAGCCATGAGGCTGGATCTGTCGTTAAGATAGACTGCCGAACCAAACAGATTTGCCGAGGTATTGGGTGAATTAAGAGTGATTCTGAGGTTTGTATGTTCGGATATATTTGCAAGGTCTTCCTTCATGGCTTTGCTGCAGATAAGATAAGGCGTATGAACAACGACCTTATCCTGCGCATTATTCATAAGGGAACATAGAGTGTGCCACAATGTCGGTTTTTTGGCTGTCGGTTCAAAAGAGCTTGCGATCAGAGATATTTTATTGCATGGAACGGTGCGCTCCATATAGTCATATGGCTGCCATGCTGCTGGATACAGCATCTGAAGTGAAGAGAATCTTGAGGTAAGCTCGGAATAAACGGAAGCCATCGTACGCTCATCGCTGCAGGGGATGAGGGGCTTTGTATCGGGAAGATTTATAATGTCATTATAACGTGAAGTCAGTTCATCAATGACGGTTCCGCTTCCGCAGACGAGCACATCAAGATCTATGTTATGCATCTGCGCAGGATAGTCGCCAAGAAAATAATCGTGACAATTTCGTCCGCCCATAAGGAGGAGCTCGCCGTCGGTGATCAGATATTTTTCATGCATACGCGCCATAGCCTTGCCGGGGCGAAGAACGCTGCAGGGAGAATACACATGAAAATCTATATTTGGATGAGCTGCAAGCGACATAAAAGGCTCTTTACCTTCATTTTCGGTCATTGCATCATATCCGTCGGTCAATATTCCCACCTTGACTCCGCGGTGTGCTGCATTTAGCAAAGCTGCACACAGATCGATCCCGCTGTCATCGCCATGAATGCTGAAGGTTGAAAGAATAACAGATTCTTTCGCGTTTGCGATCATGCGAAGCCGCATTTCCATGGCTTCAAAGTTGTCGGAAATAAGTGCAGCACGCTGAGAAGAGGTCTTATCACTGTAAAAGGTCTCGGGTAAAGGTAAAGATTCTTTATCAGCGGTGCTGAGGCTTGGATGATATATGTGGCTTAACGATGCGCCCATAATAAGATATGCTGCAAATGAAAGGCAGCTGCGGAACAATATGAGAAAACAACGGCGAAGGGTAAGCCGGCCGGAACCTGTTCCTGCGAGTATTGGCCAAAGGTACTGAATAAGAGAAGCAACGGTAAGAAAAATAACTGCGTCAACAGCATTGCGG
>JAFQVZ010000336.1 GCA_017407765.1 Clostridia bacterium
GAGGGCGGCAGAACTGTTGGTTCCGGCGTTGTTATCGAGATCAACGAGTAATTTTTGCTCGGTTCTTTCATAACGAAAAGCTAACATTTAAGGCTGTATCCGAAAGGGTACAGCCTTTTTGTTATTTATATTAGCTATACAGTTCTCTCTTCATGTGATATAATAAAACTGTATCATGCGAAAGGAGGTCTGTATGAGCGAAAATAAAGTAAAAAGAAATTTGATTATTTTTATATTGGCTCTTATTCTGTTTGTAGGTATTTGCAGATATACAAATGCTTTGATTTATGAAGCAGGAGAAGACGATGAGCAGGTTTACACCATTTCAGCTCGGAAACTTTATGAGATGAAAGAAATACATATCTCCGGTGGCACAAAACAATATTTTAATGACAAAGAGTGGGAAGTTCCTGAAGAAATCTCGGCTTATTACAGGCTGGAAGAGGTTGATACCAACATTTATTCATTAGTATGTGATGCCGATCTTAAGTTTTTGGAAACAAGGCGGCCTGATAGCATAGAGGTGTATTCTAAGTATGATATATACAATAGGGAAAGTCTGCCCTATCTGCTTAAGCTTCTGGGCTTCAAAGGAAAGACTTATGTGGTAGACAATGATGAAAACGATATGGCTTTTTTCGGTAAAGAAAGCTTAAATGCCGATAATTCAGTTCATATATCAGATTACTCAGCTATAATATATCACGATATATATGGTGAAAACTTAGCTTATATTGAAATGCCGATTAAAGCAGTTGTGAAATATGCCGACCAGACAGTTGAACTGGGAGTCAGCATTAGAGTTACATTTGAGTAAAATTTATTTTGTTTGGTGGGTATGGCAAAAGCTATGCCCACTTTTTTTCTGCCTTTATATGTGGTATACTTAAACCAATCATTTATTCCTATGCTACAGTAAAGGAGAATATATCATGACAGCATTAAAGAACTGTAAGGCCGTTACAATCACCGACGGCATCATCGAAAACGCAACCATCCTCGTTGAGGACGGCATCATCAAGGCCGTTGGCCAGGATGTCGAGATCCCCCTCGATGCCGAGATCATCGATCTTGAAGGCAAGTGGGTAACTCCCGGCTTCATTGATGCTCACACCCATTTCTCGGCTATGGGCGAGCCTCGCGCAAGAGGCGGCGGTGACGACGGCAACGAGGTCACAAACCCCATTACAGCCCACATACGCATTATTGATGCCCTTAACCCCCATGGCATCGCTTTCGAGCCTGTCCGAGCTGCCGGCTTCACAACATGCTACACAATGCCCGGTTCGGCCAATGTCATCGGCGGCACGGGTATCGCATTCAAGCTCAAGGACGGCAGGTGCATCGAGGATATCATCATCCCCGGCACAGAGATGATGAAGATGGCCCTGGGCGAGAACCCCAAGGGTGCGTATGGCGGCCAGAAGAAGATGCCCATGACAAGAATGGGTACGGGCGCTGTTCTGCGTGAGGCGCTTTTCAATGCAAAGCAGTATGCCGAGGACAAGGCGGCTGCCGAGGCAGAAGGAAAGCCCTTCAAGAAGGATTTCAAGCAGGAAGCTCTTGTTCCTGTTGTAAGAGGCGAGATGCGCTGCCGCATCCACTGCCACCGTGCCGATGATATTATGACCGCTATCCGCGTATCGGAGGAGTTTGGCCTTGATTACACCGTTGAACATTGCACCGAGGGCTTCAAGATCGCCGATATTCTTGCAGAAAAGAAGGTAAAGTGTGTTGTTGGCCCCATGAGAATGATCCCCAGCAAGATGGAGGTATGGAACTGCACCATCGAAAACCCCGGAATGCTGGAAAAGGCAGGCGTCGAGATCTCGCTGACAGCCGATGCAGAAACAGCAACACGCTGGCTGCCTGAGGAGGTAGGCGTTGCCATGGCTTACGGCCTTTCGGAAGAAATGGCATTCAAGGCAATGACCATCAACCCTGCAAAGGTCATCGGCCTTGACCACCGCATCGGTTCTATCGAGCCCGGTAAGGATGCCGATCTTGCGATTTTCGACGGACACCCCTTCTCGAACTTCACAAGATGCAAGGCAACAATGATCGACGGAAAGTTCTGGTTCAACGAGCTTTAACAGGAGAAGAAAATGGTAGCGCTTATTAATTGCAGGGCCGTCACTATCTCTGACGGCATAATCGAAAAGGCCACTATCCTCGTTGAGGACGGCCTTATAAAGGCTGTAGGCGATAATGTAGAGATCCCTCTTGATGCCGCTGTTATCGACCTTGAGGGAAAATGGGTAACTCCCGGCTTTATTGATGCCCACAGCCATCTTGCCATGGGCGAGCCGGGAACAAAGGGCAGCGGTGACGATGATAACGAGGCTACAGCGCCCGTCACAGCTCATGTTCGCATGGCAGACTCGCTTGACCCCTGGAGCATCGGCATCCCCGAGGCACGCAAGGGCGGATTCACCGTTATGTGCACGCTGCCCGGCTCGGCCAACATTATCGGCGGCACCGGCGTTGCCGTCAAGCTCAAGGACGGCCTGTGTGTTGAAGATATCATCATTCCCGGCACAGAAGTCATGAAGATGGCGCTGGGCGAGAATCCCAAAGGCTGCTATGGCTCCAGGCACATCATGCCTATGACAAGAATGGGTAACGGCGCAGTTTTGCGTGAGGCCCTTTTCAATGCAAAGCAGTATGCCGAGGACAAGGCAGCTGCCGAGGCCGAGGGAAAGCCTTTTAAGAAGGATTTCAGGCAGGAACCCCTTGTTCCTGTAGTAAGGGGCGAGATGCGCTGCCGCATCCATTGCCACCGCGCCGACGATATCATGACGGCGGTGCGCATTTCTGAGGAGTTTGGCCTCGACTATGTTGTCGAGCACTGCACAGAGGGCTTTAAGGTGGCCGATATACTGGCTGAGAAGAAGGTCAGGTGTGTTGTCGGACCTCTCCGCATGATTCCCGGTAAGATGGAGGTCTGGAACTGCAGGATCGATAATCCTGCCATGATGGAGAAGGCAGGCTGCGAGTTCGCGCTGTCGGCCGATGCGCAGACGGCAACGCGCTGGCTGCCCGAGGAGGTAGGTCTTGCCATGGCCTACGGCCTGTCGGAAGAGGCGGCTTTCAGGTCGCTCACCATCAATCCGGCAAAGATCCTGGGCCTTGACCATCGCATGGGCACCATCGAGGCGGGCAAGGATGCCGACCTTGCGATTTTCGACGGCCATCCTTTCAATAATATGACTCGCTGCAAGGCGACTATGATCGAAGGCAAGTTCTGGCATAGCGAGCTTTAGTAATATTCGGGAGGGGTGCGGCGTGATACTTGAACCGCGTGAGATGATTCTGAAAAATGGGCGAAGGTGTATCATGCGCACCCCTCGCAGAGAAGACGGAGCCGCTCTGCTCGAGTATATGCTTACTCTTAACGGCGAGACTGAGTTTGTACTCAGTTATCCTGACGAGTTTGGCTTTACAGCCGAACAGGAGGGCGATTTTTTAGAGAGCCTTGCCATTTCGCCGGGCAATCTGATGTTGGCCTGCTTTGACGGCGAAAGATGCGTCGGCAATGCACAGATAAGCTTTAATAATCTCTGCAAGCTGAAGCACAGGTCCTCAGTTGCAGTAGGAGTATTGAAGGAATACTGGGGGCAGGGGATAGCGACCAATATGCTGGAGCTGCTTATAGAAGTGGCGCGGAACCGCGCGGGAGTTGAGGTCGTCGGCCTCGAATATATCGAGGGCAACGACAGAGCAAGGGCTCTTTATGAGAAACTTGGTTTTGTCGAGAGCTATCGCAAGCCGGATGCCATTCGCTGGCGCGACGGCAGTATTCATGCTGAGATTGGTATGATGAAGTATTTGGAGCTGTAAAGGAAGTGGTTTTTTGACTTTAATGCAGTTGACTTCAGACGGAAAAATCGCATATCTTATCAAGCCTATATTGAAAGTTCTTCAGGATGCAGGCGGACAGCTGGAACGTTCGGAAATCAAGGAACGTATTGCCGAGATGGATGAGCAGATAGCTGAATATGCTGTAACGGAAAAAATATCAAAATATACAGGCAAACCATATAAAGATTTTAATTATAGGTTTAATTTTGCTTTGAAAGACCTATCTTTTGTGGAACTGCTGACATATCAAGATACATCACCGGTCACCTTGACAGAAAATGGTTTGAATACCGATGTTGATAGTCTTAATGTTCAAAAGGATATAATTGAACCATCCAAAAAGCAGTGGGAGAAACAGAGCAAGAAGAAAAAGACAAGTAAGGATGATGGAGATCCAATAGAAGATTCGCAGGAAGAAGAAATCATGAAGAATGATTTCAAAGTAGATAAAATCGAAGAAGAGTTTAAGGAAAAACTGCTTTCTGCGATTGCCAAAATGTCTCCTAAAAAGTTTGAAGCCTTCTCCAGAAAATTGCTCAATGAAATGGGCGTACAGTTTACAGAGAAAGGCACTCAGATCAGTAGCGACGGCGGAATTGACGGTTACGGCTATCATATTGATCAGAATGACTTTAGAACTACAAGAGTCGTTATCCAGTGCAAGCGATATAATGTAGCACCTGTGACCGAGCCAGAGATTAATCAGTTCCTGGGGGCTATGAATAAGTTCAAAGCTGACTATGGTGTGTTTGTCACAAACGGCAGATTTACAAAAGCAGCAAGAGAGGCTGCAAGGGAAGGTTCGCCCATTACCCTGATAGACGGTAATGAGCTTGTTCGTTTGGTAAAAAGATTTGAACTCTATATCAAACCTGTGACAACTTATATTTTAGATGAGTTTTACAGCTCGGAAGAATAATAAAAAAACTGCCACCCGATTGGGTGGCAGTTTTATGTTGAATGTAAACCTTTATCGAAATAGTTGAGTGAAGTGTGATTATCTGATAAACTAAAATAAAAAAGGGTGGTGGCATAGATGTCGGAATATAAAGGCTTGGAACAGAAGCTTCCCGTGACCAAAAGAGGCATGTTGATTTTAATGGGCATTTTGGTTGTGTCGCTTGCCATGTGGGGAATATATCGCTGGAACCTGCAGTATTATGATGTGAATATAGAAGCAGAGGACCTTGAAAAAGTTATGGGCATAAATGGAGAGATACTTAATGCCGAGCATCCTGAGATCGTCAAACAGATTGCAGAAGCAGTTTCTGGCGAGTATGAATACTTTGGCAAGCTGGATGTTTTGGATGCCAATGTGTATCTTGAGTACTCATCGGCAGGCTATGATCACATAGTGTTTCAATATTGTGACGGTGAGAGATATGAGTGCTTTGTTTACGAAGACGGCGTTCTTTACTATGATAAGGGAGATAATTACTGGTACTTCAAAGTTTTGACTGACCCTGAAGTATATGAACTGGCCGAGTCCGGCTTGCTTTTGATCGATTGAGAATATACAGCAAAACTGCCACCCGATTTGGGTGGCAGTTTTATTTTACTCTTCAAAATCAATGGGAAGGATGCCCTTGGGGAACTCCATAATGCATCCCTTATGGGGATTTACCACCTGACTGATGCGAAGGTTGCCCTTGAGCGACAACAGCATACCTGCCTGAGCATCGCTGAGGCCTGCGTGCTTCATAAGGAAGCCGTGCATCTTGTGC
>JAFQVZ010000337.1 GCA_017407765.1 Clostridia bacterium
TGCATTTCTTTGGCTTCCAGGCATAAAAATGAGTCTCTCAGCACGGCGATAGATAAACGACTGGCTTTTCACATACATGATATGTTCAATGAGCGATAACCCCATTAAAACGAAAAAAGAGAAAAAGGATTATTTATTTGACCCAAAACTGTCTAATTGTAAGGATAAAGGTTATTTATAATTATTCACGTCTCAAAACCTTATAGCAAAATTCAACTACAATTGTTTCTCAAAAGTGTGTCAATGAGAACCGTCCCCGGTCTCCTTGTTTTATTAAAATTCATTAATACTGGGCCGTATAAGGGAAAAGCTAAACATATGTTAATTGACCTTAAAGCCTTGCAATTGTTAGAATTCCAATGCATAAGGCGAATAATATCCTGTTATGAGGGGGCCGGTTATGAATATGAGAGATATACGGAAAAAGATTGCAAGCAGCATATTATGTATGGTGCTGGCTTTGGCGATGATAGTGCCGTCAGCATTTTCTTTTGATGCTTACGGACTGGATGATCAGGCAGGCAGCGCCAGCAAGACGGTCGCTGCTGCTAAGCTCGACACTGCAACAGAGCTTACGATAAATGGAAGCAATTTTGCTTTCAGCCAGAGCGTGATAACAAATGAATTCCTCGATTACGACAGATTCACAGATACCCTGAAAGCTTCGGGCAACAGGAAGAGCATCAAGCTCAAATGGAAGTCTGTAAAAAATAAGAACGGGATCGCGGGATATATTATCGTGAGAAAAGATCTGAACGGAAGCACCTGGCGTCAGATCGCAAAGGTCAACCGCAACAAGAAGACTTTTACAGATAAGACCGCAAAGACCAAGAACAAAGTATACAGCTACATGCTGGTTCCATACGCAAATGTCGGCACAGCTGTCAAAATAGCGAAGCCTTCGCAGTGGGCAAGTGCGGCCACGACCAAGAGCAAGAAAAAGAATGTAGAAAAGGTCCGTCTCAAGAGAGCGGCAAAGGGTTCTGCTGTCAGGGTCGGAGCAAAGACTACAGTCGCGATCAAATTCTGCAAGAAGCCGGTAAGCAAGAGCATCAGATGGTCCAGCTCAAACCCTGCAGTCGCTAAAGTTTACAAGGGAACGATCACCGGCGTAAGCGAGGGAACCGCTACGATTTATGCGAGAACTCATGCAGGATATGTGCTGAAGTTCAATATTGTAGTTGTCAAAGGCGGAACAGCCAAGGGAATGCTCGATGTCATGAGGAGTTGGCTCGGCTACAGTTACTATAATCAGAAGAACAGAGGTATCGTAGATATCTACAATTCATTTATGCCTCTTCCGGGCGGATATGAAATGCAGTATTATGATGCATGGTGCGACTGCACTATCAGTGCGGCAGCCATTGTTTCCGGTAATGAGGACAAAATCGGCAGACATTGCAATGTTCCTGCACATGTTAAAATGTTCAAGAAGATGGGTATCTGGATCGAGGGCTGCAAGACAACACCGCAGCCTGGTGATATAATCGTATTCAACTGGTACCCAAGCAGCAAGAATAATGCGAGCCACATCGGTATCGTCGAATCTGTCGAAGGCAATCAGGTCACGACACTGGAAGGCAATATGGGCATCGGCATCCTCAGCAGAAGAACTTTCACAGTCGGATGGAAGTATGTCAGAGGTTATGCAAGACCTAACTACATCCTTGACGGCGGTGATGGGCCTGAGGACGAGCAGACACCGGAAGAAACACCGGCTGCAGCGAACTAACAGTTATGACCCGGTAATTATAATAATAGGAAGAACAATATGAAATTTGTGATCCAGAGGGTGCGCCACGCATCAGTAACAGTAGATAATGAAGTAATTGGCAAGATAGGCAGAGGCTATATGGTCCTGATCGGTGTTTCGGACGCTGATGATGAGGCCATTGCCGACAAAATGGTAGACAAAATGATCAAGCTTCGCATCAACGAAGATGCAGAGGGCAAAACGAATCTGAGTCTGGCGGATGTCGGAGGAGAACTTCTCCTTATCTCCCAGTTCACTTTGTATGCGAACTGCAAGAAAGGAAACAGGCCGTCCTTCACAGAAGCCGGATCGCCTGAAAAGGCCAATGCGCTCTATGAGTACATTATCGACAGATGTAAGAGAAGTGTTCCGGTAGTTGAAAAAGGCTCGTTCGGAGCTCACATGGCAGTAGAACTTCTTAACGATGGGCCGTTCACAATCGTGCTGGATTCAGAGAAAATGTAGCGCAAACACTGCACTTTTCTGATAATATAATATTCAGGACTGACTGCAGCCCGGATATATGCAGTAATTGATCCGGAAGGAAGTGTTTGCTGATGAAGAAATATATTACCAAAACAATCGGAGTAATGATGGCATTGATTCTTGTCATCTCTTCGATTGTTCCTGTTTTTGCCGAAGGTGAAGAAGGCGGGACAGATCCGGCAGTCTGTGAACATGTTTTTGGCGAATGGACCGTGACCAAGCAGGCAACATATTTTGCGAACGGAAGCAAGACAAGGACTTGCGAGCTTTGCGGTACGACAGAAACTGCAGGCATCAGCAAGAAGACCGCCACTAACAAGTGGGTCACCGAGAACGGAAAGAAATATTATTTCAACAGCAAAGGCAAGCCTGTGAAGGGCTGGAACAAGATCAAGTCGAGCAACAAGAAGAAAGCAGCCGTCAAGTGGTGCTGGTTCGACAATTCCGGTGTATTCAAGAAAGCGATCAGCAAGAATACTAAGAAGAAATGGGTGACAGTAGCCAAAAAGAGATTCTACTTCACCTCAAAGAAAAAACCGATCGGCAAAGGCTTCCATATAATAGGCAACAAACTCTATTATTTTGGCGCTGACAAAGCCATGGTCAAGGGCACGTTCAAGGTCGACGGGCAGACTTACAAGACTACGAAAAAGGGCAACATCGTTGGTATGAGTTACTATATCAAGCGATATAAGACATTTGTCCTCATAGATATTTCATCACAGAAGCTCAGCTATTATGTAAAAGGCAAACGCTATATGAAGGTCGATGTCGTTACCGGGATCCCGGGTGAGCGCGCGACCCCGACAGGAATTTTCAGTGTACAGGGAAAGGCGAGAAATGTCGACCTTACCGGACCGACATGGAATGTACCGGTAAGTTATTGGATGCCATTTATCGGCGGAGCTTACGGAATGCACGATGCCGGATGGCGGGCATCAAGTGAATTCACCAATCACAGGACATATCTTACCAATGGCTCTCACGGATGCGTCAACA
>JAFQVZ010000338.1 GCA_017407765.1 Clostridia bacterium
AATCGTCTGACTGCACGGTCAGCTTCTACCGTGATGGCGAAAGCTTCCGCAGCCTCGAGCTGCACGGAAGCACAAATAACTGGGCAAGCATCGACTATATCGCCCTCACACCCGACGGCGAAAGCGCCCTGCTTCTCACCTGTGCCACCATCGAAGCTCCCAGGCAGATCTATCGCGTTTCACTTAAATAAGCATAAAAAAGCTCCCCTGTGGGGAGCTTTTTATTTTATACATCAGATGTCCATAAAGAACCAATACTGATAAGGTACTCGGTCGATCTTGTCGGCATGAGGACGAATATACACCTCTACCATGTTCTGAACTATACCCTTGTCGAGGTGTCCGCCGAAGGAATTAAAGCTGTCGTCGGAGGCGGTCACATGGAGGTGGAGATTGGGCTTTCCGTCAAGACGGCTGATGTTGCCCATAAGGCTGAGGATCTCCATGCTGCCCTGATCCTTTTCAATATACTTATAGCAGTTTTCAAATCTGTCCCAGATGCCCAGCCTGAGATACTTTGTGCCGCCGATTCCCATAACGCTGCCGTGGCCAATGTCCTCCTTAAGACAGACCTCGGTGAGGCCTTCATGGATGTTTTCGCCGGTCTCCATAATAACGACGATATGATCTTCAAACTTTTTGTACTTCATGATCTTCTCTCCTTTGATATATCTTATTTCCAGATTATTTCACTGCCCACACCGATCTCGCGTATTTCACGAGCCTCATTGATAGCTGCTCTTGCCGCGAAACACACACAGTGGCAAGGCATAAGCTCGGCATCATCATGTCCTGCGAGATACTCGACTGTTCTGTCAAGCTTTTCTCCCTTTTCAAGGATATGGAACCCACCTATAACGCCCAGCAGACGGTCTTTTCCTGTCACTCTCTTTGCCTGCTCGATGATATTGCATATTCCGCTGTGCGAGCAGCCGGTGATTACATAAACGCCTTCATCGGTCTCATACGCAAGTGCTGTATCATCCGGGATGGTGTCGGGGATCTCCTCTCCATCGGGTGCCCAGTTATATTCGGGAACGTATTTTTCAAAGTCAAACTTTCTTTCGATCTCGCCTAAATACCATATATGCTCACTAAGCTTAAGGGGCTCACGTGTATATCTAATCTTTGCCAGCTTTTCCATGCTCTCCGCACTCATAATGGAATCGGGATGATTGCGCTCGAGGGGCCTGCGCCTGAAGGTGAGCGGATGGGCAATTATCTCGACATCAGACAGGTCAAACCTCTCCTTCATGAACCGGAAGCCGCCTACATGATCGTCATGGCCGTGGGAAATGGCGATCGTCTTTATTTCTCCAAGATCTATCCCCAGTATCTCGGCATTTTCAAGAAAAACCCCGAGATATCCCACATCCAACAGCATTTTAAAATCGCCGTCTTCTATATAATAGCAGGCACCCGGCTCTCCTTTAAGTCCGGTGCCTATGAGAGTGTTATTGTCCGACAGAACCACTATTCTCATATTTATATTCTCCTATCGCCTCTGATAAAAGGCTCTTCTATTTTCTTATCGGTGATGAGGCTGTATTTTTCCGGCCTGCGGTAGGCATTTCCATGAACTTCACTCGCTCGGTATTCACGGATCTCTCTTATGGGAAAATCCGCAATATAATATCCCGCTCCGCCGTCCGCCTGCACGATGCAGGTGTCGCACGAGCCATTCACACCCTCGCGGTAGGCTATGCCGTCAAAGGCTGACGAGCCTCCGTTGCAGTCGGGATGGGTGGACGGATAGTTGCATGTGGCAATGCCCACCATATTCTCAAATGCCCTTCCCCTAAGCTGCGAGAGGCGGTTTATCTCCATGGGGCAGGCATTGGGAACAAGGATGACCTCGGCACCCTTTAGCATAAGTATGCGGGCACTTTCAGGGAACTCGCGGTCGTAACAGATCATTGCGCCCACCTTTACGGTTCCATGACAGGTGTCCAGATCACATACATAAAAATCATCACCCGCAGCAAGGCGGCATTCATCGCCAAAGTCACAGGTGTGCACTTTGGCATAGGTCATCACCAGCTCACCATGGCGGTCAAAGAGGCACATGGTGTTGCGCGGTCCGCTATCATGCTTCTCAAGCAGGGTGATCGCGATCGCCGCACCGATCTCTTTTGCAAGTGTACTGAAGGTATCTTTAAACCTGCCCTCTATCGGAATGGCGAGGACTTCAATCTCATCCATATCTTCGGGGATAGTATATCCGCAGGTCCACATCTCGGGGAACAGCAGAACATCGGCATCCATGCCTGACATAAGCCGGCAAAGCGCTGCCGCTCTTTCTAAATTGGAATCAATATCGCTGCCTTTTGTATCATACTGCATTAAGGCAACCCTGAATATATCCTCTCTGGGATTCAGCGGTGCATCGTCGGTCTCACATCTTTCCCGGAACAGCCTTGCCTCGGAAAGCAGCAGATCTCTGCGCCACATTTCTCTGGGCTCTGCATTATAGAACATCTCAAGCGACTGGCAGAAGCCTTCAAACGACCCTCTACCCATAACTTCGTTCCAAAGCTTCCCTATCTCTTCGGTGTGGCCCGATGCAAAAGTATACCACAAAAAGCCATTGGGGAAGCTGACCTCTCCCTCAGCATCATCAATTGCTTCGGCATCATCCAGCCTGGCTTTGCCGTCGATCCTGCCCATAACAGCCGACACTATCTCAATGCCGTCACAAGTCCGCAAACGGTCATTTTCACCGTCGCCGTTAATATCGCTGAGATCCATATTTCCCACAATGAACGCAGCAACCGTGTTGCAAAGGTTTTCTTCAAAATCATTAGGAAGTGCATTTCCAAAGGGATACAGCGGATCGGCATTCAGATATGCATGAGTAAGCTCATGTGCTGCAATAAAAGCAAAATGTTTTTCCGAACCTCCGTTTTCGGCATATTCCATCGGCACATACAGCAGGATCTGTTCCGCCATGGCATTGACGCCGGTATAGCCGTCCATTCTCGTTTCGGGCAAG
>JAFQVZ010000339.1 GCA_017407765.1 Clostridia bacterium
TACCATCACCTTCTTCCTGGTCCATTCTATTCCCGGCGACCCCATCACCGCTATGGTTCAGGACCTGCCTGAAGAGACCAGAGAGATCTATCTTGCAAAATACGGCTTTGACCAGCCGCTTACGACACAGTATATACGCTTTATGAAGCAGCTGCTCACCGGCGACCTCGGTTCGTCGCTGCGCTATCCCGGCAGACGAGTGATCGATATCGTTAAAAACTATGCCCCCATCTCGGGCACCGTCGGCGGAACCTCTCTTGCCATCGGCTTTACCCTGGGCATATTCTTTGGTATCATTGCTGCTTTCAACCGCAACAAGTGGCCCGATAAGGTCGTCATGCTGGTCGCTATCCTCGGCACCACCATCCCCACCTTTGTAACGGCATCGGTCCTGCAGTATGCCCTTACTGTAACATGGCCTCTCTTCCCCACCACCGGCTGGGGCGATCCTAAGCACATTGTTCTCCCCGTAGTATGCATGACGGTAGGCCCTATCGCCACCTATGCCCGATATATGCGTTCCAGCGTGCTGGATGTAACCAATCAGGACTATATCCTGACGGCAGAAGCCAAGGGCACAAGTGAGTTTAAGATCATCACACGTCATGTCTTCCGCAACTCTTTCCTGCCCTGCATCACCATGATCTGCACAAGTATCGTCAACATCTTCTCGGGTTCTTTTATCGTCGAGTCGATCTATGCGATCCCCGGCATGGGCAAATACTTTATTTCGGCTATCAACGACCGCGACTATTCTGTAGTTCTCGGCCTCAATATCATTATCACCGGCGTTTATATCCTGTCGATGCTGCTGTGTGACATTCTGATGGCCTTTATCGATCCCCGAATCCGCTTCTCGAGCGACAATTAAAGGAGGCGAAGCTTTTATGTTTGAAGAAAAGGATTTCACCATAATTGGTGCAGACGCCGAACGAGGCGAAGCCTTTGCGCGAAAGCCCGTCACCTACTGGGGCGATGCTTTCCGCCGTTTTAAAGAAAACAAAGTTGCCGTAGTCGCCTTTGTGGTTCTTTTCCTGCTGGTAATCAGCGTTATTGTCGTTCCCATTCTCAGTCCCTACGATTACACCAAGCAGGACCTGAGAAGCCGTAAGGAATGGCCCTCTGCCGAGCATATTTTCGGCACCGACTCGCTGGGACGCGACCTGTTCACCCGTGTATTTCAGGGCGGACGCGTATCGCTGGCCATCGGTATCATCGGCGCGGCGGTAGTTGCCATCGTCGGCTGTATTTATGGCGGTATTGCGGCATATTTCGGAGGATGGGTCGACATGGCCATGATGCGAGTGGTCGAAGTTCTCAGTTCTGTCCCCAATCTTCTTGTAATCATCATGATGTCGCTGCTTTTTGACAGCAGCAGCGTCAGCACACTTCTCTTTGCCATGTGCATCACGGGCTGGTGTCCCGTTGCCCGCCTTGTGCGTTCTCAGATGCTTCAGATCAGCGCGTCCGAGTATGTTATGGCGGCCCGTGTAATGGGCGTATCTCCTCTTAAGATCGTTCTTACCCACATGATCCCCAACACCATCAGCCTTATCATCGTCAACATCACCTTCCGTATCCCAGGATTTATCTTCTCCGAGGCATTCCTCAGCTATGTAGGCCTCGGCGTACAGCCCCCCTCCACAAGCTGGGGCGCGCTGGCTTCCGAAGGACAGGTCACTCTCTCCTTCTACCCCTATATGATGTTCTTCCCCGCGTTCTTCATCGCCCTCACCATGCTGTGCTTCACACTGATGGGCGATGGCCTCAGAGACGCTCTCGACCCCAAGCTCAGGAGGTAATAAAATGGCTGAATTACTTAAAGTCGAAAACCTCAATGTCTCATTCATGTCCTATGCCGGCGAAGTCAAAGCCGTCAGAAATGTATCTTTCCACGTAAATGAAAAAGAGACCCTCGCTCTGGTTGGCGAATCGGGCTGCGGCAAGACAGTAACCTCCAAGAGCATCATGCGCCTTCTCGGCCGTACGACTGCGGTCATCAAGGAAGGCTCCAAGATTGAGTTCAACGGCGAAGACATCGTCAAGATGGATAAAAAGCGTCTTGCCGAGATCCGCGGCAACGATATCGCCATGATCTTCCAGGATTCGATGACATCTCTTAACCCCACCATGACGGTAGGCAAACAGATCGTCGAAAATATCCTCAATCACAATGACATACCCAAGGCTCAGGCTATGGACCGTGCTCTCGAGCTGCTTAAGCTGGTAGAGATCCCCAACCCCGAAGAACGTCTTAAGGTCTATCCCCATCAGATGTCGGGCGGCATGCGCCAGCGCGTTATGATAGCCATAGCCCTGGCCAACAACCCCAAGCTCCTTATCGCCGACGAGCCCACGACCGCCCTTGATGTTACCATTCAGGCTCAGCTTATGGACCTGCTGGGTACTCTGAAAGAGCGACTCGGCATGTCGGTCATCCTCGTAACCCACGACCTCGGCATCGTATCCGACTTTGCCGACCGTGTGCAGGTAATGTATGCCGGCCAGGTAGTGGAGCGCGGCACGACCGATGAGATCTTCAACAACCCCCGTCATCCCTACACATGGGCACTGCTGCGCAGCATCCCCGGCCTTGCCCTTGAGCAGAAGAGCAAGCTCTATTCCCTAAAAGGCACACCTCCCGATCTGCTGCTCACCCTCTCCCAGTGCCCCTTTGCCGCAAGATGTGACTACTGTATGCCCATCTGCACAAAACAGAAGCCCGATGAAACGGTTCTCTCGGACACTCACAGCACAGCCTGCTGGCTGCTGCATCCCAATGCTCCCAAGATCGATCCCCCCATCGGCATAGGAGGTCAGCACAATGAGTAATAACAACCTTTATGAGATCCGCAATCTCAAGCGATATTTTCCTGCCAAGAACGGCAAGGTAGTCAAGGCCGTCGACGATGTGACCTTCAATATCGCAAGAGGCGAGACCTTCAGCCTCGTCGGCGAGTCGGGCTGCGGCAAAACCACCTGCGGCCGCACATTGCTGGGTGTTTACCCCAAAACCGCCGGCTCTATTCTCTATAACGGCAAGGAATCAAGCGAGCTGAGCCGTGCCGAGCAGAAGGAATTCAAGCGTCAGAATCAGATGATCTTCCAGGATCCCTATTCCTGCCTTGACCCCCGAATGGCCATCGGCACCATCATCCAGGAGGGCATGAACGTACATTACGACTATACTCCCGCCGAAAGAAATGAAAAGGTGCGCGAGCTGCTCTATAAGGTCGGACTTACCGCAGACTTTGCCTCACGCTTCCCCCACGAACTCTCGGGCGGACAGCGTCAGCGCATCGGCATTGCCCGTGCTCTGGCAATGAACCCCTCCTTCATCGTCTGCGACGAGCCTATCGCAGCCCTTGACGTATCCATTCAGGCTCAGGTAATCAACCTGATGATCGATCTTCAGCAGGAGATGGGCCTTACATACCTCTTCATCTCCCACGACCTTTCAATGGTGCGTCATATCTCCGACCGCATCGGTGTTATGTATCTTGGCTCTCTCGTCGAGGTCTCGGCCTCCGGCCCCCTCTATGAAAAGCCTCTGCATCCCTACACCAAGGCGCTCTTCTCGGCTATTCCCGACATCGGCAAACGCAGCACAAAAGAACGCATCCGTCTGCAGGGCGAGATCCCCAACCCCATGAATCCCCCTCCCGGCTGCAAGTTCTCGTCGCGCTGCCCCTATGTCACCGACAGATGCAGCCACGAAGCTCCTCAGCTTCAGGAGCTTGAGCCCGATCATTTCGTAGCATGCCATATGGCGGCTGTGCTCAATAAATAACAAAACATTTCTTATCCTGAGGCCATGCCCCTCAGGATAAGGCCTATCAAAGGAGGCAAATAAGTATGGGATATTTCATCAGTGAACTCACATATGAACAGTGTCAGACACTTATCAACGAAAAAACCGTCATCGTGCTGCCTATCGGCGGCGGCTCCAAAGAGCATGGCAATCACCTCCCCATGGGCACCGACTATCTGGTGGCCGA
>JAFQVZ010000340.1 GCA_017407765.1 Clostridia bacterium
GTGTGAATATCAACGTGTGCAAAACCGTCCAATGCACTGTATATTATAATATCAGCCGAAGCAGCTTCACTTTCTATATGCAGCATAACTTTTTTTGTGCCGGTATAGGAAGGGGAGGTATAAATGCTTTTCAGGATCACGCCGTTTAACAGTTCTCTGATTTCGGCTTCATCGTCGGGAGAAAGAGATATATAGGTGCCGCCGAAAGCCGATTCGGAAGAGCCGCAGCGTATGGATATGGGTGCGGTGGCAAAATCGGGGAATATCTCGTCAAAGTGCGAGGGATCGGAAAATGGGTTGAACAGCTTTCCTTCGGTGCCGTCGTCGGGAGTGAGGTCAAAGAACATGGCGGCGATAGCGCATACAGCGAGGATAGCCGCAGAGATCTTTATAAGAACTGTTTTCATTCCAAGTTCTTTAAAGAAATAGGTAATGGTGATGATTATAAGAAGAAGATATGCGGCCTTGAGGAAGGGCATCATGTTATAGCCTATGCCCATTATAGTCAGGCCATCATACACGCCGGCGGGGATGGCCGCCAGCTTGAGCCATTTGAAAGTCTTTTTGAGGGAGATATCCTTCATGCCGGCATAGAAGACAACGCCCATAACGGCCAGCCAAAGGATCATGCCATAGAAGGGGAATATCCTGCCCAGCATACCGAAGCCGAAAAGGATCTGGAAGGGCAGCAGCGATACACCGAAGACACCGAAAACAACTCCCTGAGAGGAGGTGGCGATGGTGTCGCCGGATGCGCCGATAAAGCTGGCAATGATGAAAATGATGGGAATGGCGAGAACTGCGAGAATATCAAGCGCAGGATAGGGCAGTTCGCGCGCGCGGGCCGACTCGCCGAGCCGATACCATATATTCTGCAGCACCCATGCGGCAAGGAAGGAAATGATGACCGATATGATGCCGTTGCAGATGGCAACTATCTTGGGGTCTACGGTGAAAAGCAGAGGGGCGGCGATCGGTAGGGCCGAAAACACCGTGGCTATAAGCCCCATGAAAACAGCCACGATGCCGTAAAGGGCAAGCTTGCCCAGGTGAAGCAGGGTGTATTTCATACCTGATATCCTCCTTATCTTCAGTCTGAAACGGGCGGGAAAGTCGTGCTTGGGGATCTCGTCCGAGTGGGGGAGGGTGTCGAGCCAGAGAGAGCGTGCTTCCGAGATGTTTTTGTCTATGAGCCTGTCAAGGTTGTCGTGAGAGTTGTTCATATCTCAATTCCCTCCTTTTCAAGTTCTTTGGCAAGGCGTTCACGGGCGCGGTTTATGAGCTTGTATACCGCATCCTCTTTTTTGCCCAGAAGGGGCGCCAGCTTTTTCACCGGGATATCCATGTCGAAGCGGAGAAGCAGCACATCGCGGTATTCGGCCGGCAGCGAGGCAATGGCCTTGGCCACAGCGCTGCCCTCGAGGGCCGAGTCGATGGGGCTGGCGAAGTCGGGCATTCCGATGGCCTCGTCATAGTTAGTGAAGGAGATGCGCTTGCGCCTGCGGTATAGGTCGATGGCGCGGCTCTCGGTTACGGCCACTGCGAAGGCCCTCATTTTGGGGCCGGGCGTTCGCGGCAGGCGGTCGATGCAGTCGATGATGCCGACGAAGGCATCGTGCACCACGTCTTCGGAGTCGCGGGTATCGCCAAGGATACGCGAGGCGACATGGAACATAAGGTCGCGGTAATTTTTATATATGGTCTCGAAGAGCATGCTGTCGTCGGGACTTTTTATAGCTGATAAAAAGATGAGCATATTCGTTTCAGCTCCTTTTGCCTTTTCTATTATATTATAACGAATAATGGCGGCACTTTTGGAACTTTTGGGAAAATATTTTTTGTGAAAGAGCACAGAGGGCAGATTTGCCCCTGCTCATGCGTTATAATATGCAGACAGAGGTGATGCCGGTGTCTGAAAGCATAGCTTCCACGGAGGGGGAAAAGACCCTCCTTTCAGATATTTACCTACAATACAGGCAGCAGATGTATGCCCTTGCATATTCCATCCTGAATAACACCCATGA
>JAFQVZ010000341.1 GCA_017407765.1 Clostridia bacterium
GCCTGCCGAGCGCTCGAAGGCTAAATATGTCCTATACCCCAAGCCGAAGTCAAGTTCTATCCCATTGGAGGTGAACATGGCTTCGGCTTTTTTCTGTTTTTCGGCGGCTTTTGTGAACTTCGGGTCACGGTCGAATATCCCCTTGAAGTCAATGTAGACAATGACCGACGAAAGGTCACGAGTCTGTACGTGCTGAGGGTGACCTTTCTTTTTCAGAAGTTCCAGCGCCATGTGAAGCATAGCGCACTCGTCCTGCTGTGACATCTGCACAGCAGAAGCGTTGGCATCGGTGTCCAGAGCAAGACGGAAACGGTATTTATTATCTCCGGTTTTCCCGGCGTGTGAAATGAGCGTATGAGCCGATATGACCGGCACCGTATATTTGAGGTTAATCATAGCTGCTCCTTGAGGTTTGATGAGACAAGCATAGCATAATTGCGCCTGAATATCAATGCTCCTGCTCAATGAATACTGCCCCCACTAATTATCGGGAATGGGGGCAAAAATTAAGGAGTTGATATTATGAATCTCGAAGAAATGAGCTTGGATCAGCCCGAATGGTTCAAGGAAAACCAGATCATTGATGTGATCTTTGCCGAGGAGTACCTGAAGGAGCATCCCATGAGGCGTATTCTCGGCAGACTGTTCACGGTGGACGGCCCCATCGAGGACGAAGAAAGCATACGCAGCGACATCTACAACATGATAAGCGAGTATGCCCCCATCGGAACAGCAAGGCGTGCGGCATCTCTGCTGGAGGCGGTCAAGGTGGCGTGCTACTGTGACCCGCTGCCCATCCAGCAGGACAGAATCCATGTAGCCAACGGAACCTATTTTCTGGAGGACGGCTTCACCCCGGACAAGGCGTTCTGCATGAACCGGCTTCCGGTGGAGTATAACGCCGATGCACCAACGCCCGAACGCTGGCTGCAGTTTCTCTCCGAGCTGCTCTATGAAGAGGACATCCCGACCCTGCAGGAGTATATGGGCTATCTGCTTATCCCGTCCACCAGAGCGCAGAAGATGCTTATCCTCATAGGCAAGGGCGGCGAAGGAAAATCGCGCATAGGCTGTGTGCTCCGCAAGCTTTTCGGCGACAGCATGAACACCTGCAGCCTGCAGAAGATAGAGGTCAACCGCTTTGCCAGAGCCGACCTCGAGTTCAAGCTGCTGTCCCTCGACGACGATATGCAGATAGAGGCACTGCCCAAGACCAACATCATAAAGTCGCTGGTCACGCAAGAAGGTAAGATCGACATCGAGCGCAAGGGCATACAGAGCGTCCAGCGGCATCTTTACTCCCGATTCCTGTGCTTCAGCAACGGCACATTGCGAGCGAAGAACGACAGCAGTTATGCCTTTTACCGCCGTCAGATGGTGATATATGTCAAGGGTAGAGCCGAAGATCGCATTGATGATCCCTATCTTGCGGACAAGCTGTGCGCCGAAAGTGAGGGCATACTTCTCTGGGCGCTTGAGGGACTTCGCCGCCTGATTGGGAATGACTTCC
>JAFQVZ010000036.1 GCA_017407765.1 Clostridia bacterium
CCCGTGCCCTTGAGAGAGCCGGTGCGGCAGTTGTTGCCCTTGAGAAGGAAGTCGACGGCAAGGCGTTGTTTGAAATGGCAAAGGAGCTCATTGCCGACGGCGAAAAGCTGGGCACAATGGGTGCCAATGCACGAAAGCTTGCAAACTTTGATGCTCTTGAAAGCATCTGGCAGGCCGTCTGTGATACTGTAAACGGAAAATAAAATCACCGTATTCTTCTTTTCTGCATAGAATGTTACAGCTATCTGTGTACAGAAAGGAAGAACATCATGAGTGTTTTGAAAATAACCGGAGGGCGTCCCCTTGAGGGAACCATCAGAGTAAACGGAGCCAAAAACAGTGTCTTGCCAATCCTGGCGGCGACACTGGTAAACGGCGGAATAAATGTGATCGATAACTGACCTGATCTTCGTGATGTGGCGTCGGCCATAAGGATACTCGAGCACCTGGGGTGCAAGGTGAAACGCGAAGGAAAAAGGGTCACGGTCGATTCTTCTTCGGTGTGCCGTTTTGATGTGCCTGACGGGCTTATGCGCGAGATGCGCTCGTCGGTCATATTTCTTGGGCCGATAATTGCCCGATGCGGCAGAGCGCTTCTGTATACCCCGGGCGGCTGCGAGCTTGGGCCTCGACCCATCGACCTTCATCTTGACGCGCTGTCAAGAATGGGAGTTGTCATCGAGCGAGAGGGCGGAGCCATCAGCTGCCGTGCCGATGACATGAAGGGCCGGGATATAATCCTTGATTTTCCGAGTGTTGGAGCCACCGAGAATATAATGCTTGCAGCAACCGCCTGCAAAGGTTCGACAAGAATTATTAATGCGGCTCGGGAACCGGAGATAGCCGACCTTCAGCAGTTTCTCAGGAAAACGGGGGCTTCGGTCAGCGGAGCCGGCGGAAGCGAGATATCTGTGGTGGGAGGCCGGTGTGGATTTGATACATATCACCGGATCATGCCTGACCGCATAGAAGCGGCTACATATCTTTGCGCGGCTGCGGCGGCAGGCGGCGACATAACCCTTGATGACTGCGAACCTGAGCATTTCGGCACGGTCATCGAAAAGCTGAGTGACGGAGGAGCCGAGATTTCGGTGAGAGGCCGTTCGGCAAGGATAAAAATGAAAAAACGCCTTGGGGCGATGCCATTTATAAGGACGATGCCATATCCCGGTTTCCCCACCGATGCCCAGTCGCAGCTTCTTGCGGCGGCATGCACGGCAAAGGGGACTACGGTATTCCTTGAAAGTATATTTGAGAACCGCTTCCGTTATGCGGGCGAGCTTCAGAGAATGGGCGCCGAGATTACTCTCAGCGGCAGGATAGCCGTTGTGGAGGGGAAAAACAGGCTTCACGGAGCGGCCATGAAGGCCACCGACCTTAGGGGCGGGGCGGCAATGGTAATAGCGGCTCTGGCTGCCGAAGGCATAAGTGAGATAGGCGATGTTCACCACATCGACCGCGGATATGAAAGAATAGAAGAAGTGCTCTCATCGGTGGGAGCGCAGATCATCAGAGAATAGAAAATTAATGAGAGGAGGCCGCCGATGAAAAAAGCAAAACGCAGCAGAAGAAGACGTAGGCGCAGCTTTAATGCTGTCACTACCTTTGTCTGTTTTGCTCTTGTGCTGGCGGCTCTTGTCTCGGCGGCCGTCATATTCTTCAAAATAGGCGAGATCCGGGTTGTCGGAGATAACCGATATGCCGATGACGATGTCATCGAAGCTTCGGGAATTGAGATGGGGCAGAGCATGTTCCTTTTCAATAAGTTCGCAGCTCAGAACAGGATATTTGCGGCTTGCCCCTATATAGATGAGATACAGATGAAGAGAACGCTGCCCGACAGGATCGATATTATCGTAACACCTTGTCAGCCTGTGGCTGTGATCCACAGCGACGGAGGCTATTTCACCCTTGACAGGGACGGTAAGGCAGATAAGCAGGTGGCTGCAGCCGATACGACCGAGCTTGATGCCGATGAGTTTGTATATTATGCTCCCGGAAGCTATGTTATCGACATCAAGGGCAAGATCCTTGAGGTCGGAAGCGGCAGCGGAGGAGAGAAGCTAATAAGTGTTTCGGGTGGAACACTTATCGATCCTCAGGTAGGTAAAAGTGCAAAATTTTTTGATAAAGAAAGCATAGATGCGTTGTTTTCTGTATTGATAACCGCAAAAAACAATGATATACTTAAGGATATAAGTGATATTGATGTTACCAAAGTATATGATATCACCTTTGGCTATATGGAAAGATTTACTGTCAGGATCGGTTCGTACGACGATATCGAACGCAAGTTCAAGTTTGTCGATGCCGTTGTCGGTGCGCTAAGTCCAAATGAAAAGGGAACCATCGACGTATCCGATGGAAAAACCGGATATTTCAGTCAGATAAAACAATAAACAAGAAGTTGAAGAATATATTGGAGGAAGATTTATGGGCTTTGTAATGGAAAGCGGACCCGAAAGCAGCGTAGTCATCAAGGTCATCGGTGTTGGCGGTGGCGGCGGCAATGCTGTTAACCGTATGGTTAATTCCAGCCTTAAAGGTGCAGAATTTATTGCAGTAAATACAGATACACAGGCACTCAAGTTCTCGTCGGCTAATATCAAGCTGCAGATCGGTGAGAAGAAGACAGGCGGCAAGGGCGCAGGCTCGCAGCCTGAGATCGGCCGTGCTGCTGCGGACGAGAGCAAGGCAAAGATCGAAGAGCTGCTTGTAAATACCGATATGGTATTTATCACAGCAGGTATGGGCGGCGGCACAGGCACAGGCGCAGCTCCCGTTATCGCGAAGATCGCAAAGGAAATGGGCATTCTCACAGTCGGCGTTGTCACACGTCCCTTCTCCTGGGAAGGCAAGAAGCGCATGGAGCATGCATCCGAGGGTATCGCAGCTCTTAAGGAGAGCGTAGATGCTCTGGTTGTTATCCCCAACGACCGTCTTAAGCTGGTCAGCGAGCAGAAGCTGACATTTGCAAATGCATTCGAGATCGCCGACAGCGTTCTGCTGAAGGGTGTTCAGAGCATCAGTGAGCTGATCACAGTCACCGGCTTTATCAACCTCGACTTTGCCGATGTTTCTACAGTCATGACCGATGCCGGCTATGCTCATATGGGCACAGGCCGCGCCAACGGCAAGGACAGAGCTCAGGATGCAGTCAATATGGCTATCAGAAGCCCCCTGCTCGAGACATCCATCGACGGTGCAAGAAGAGTTATCCTTAACTTCACATGCTCCAACGATATCGAACTGGACGAGATCGAGAAGGCAGCTTCCATCATCCAGGAGGCAGCACATCCCGATGCACACATCATCGTCGGTGCCAATATGGACGATTCTCTCGAGGACGAGGTACGCCTGAGCATTATCGCAACAGGCTTCGACAACGATCCCAAGGTAGCTCCCATCAAGAAGGAAGAGGCTCCCGCAGTCAGCGAGAAGCCCTTTACCGAAGCTAAGGACAAGGTAGAGAACGAAGCAGCTGCCGAAGAGAAGGCAGTTAATGATTTCGACAGCAGCATCGATGCTCTTCTCAGCATTTTTGAAAAGAAATAAGCTGAAGTTATTTAAATAAGAACATATCCGCCGTTTGCGTTAGCTGACGGCGGATTTTTCAAAACAGGAAGGGGGATTTTTATATGAGCAGACTTATGGAAAAGGGGCCTATGACCCGTGATCTGGAGAAGGCTTTTTTGGATGGCAATAAAGATATGCTCGCAAGCGGCGAGCGCCGCACCTTTGGACAGGTCCTGGGAGAGCTGCTTGATAGATGTGCTGCACGAAGGACAGACGGTTTTTCAAAGAAAAAACTGATAGATGATCTGGCTGCCAGCCCCTTTAATGACGGCGAGACCAAGCGAAGCTCGGTTGAAAAGAAGATCTCGCGCTGGCTCAAGGACGAGGCACGCCCCGAAGACAGGGCGCTGCTTTTTCAGCTCTGCATCATTATGAAGCTCACAGAGGAAGAGGCCAGATATCTCTTTGAAAGAGGTCTTATGGCTTCGTGGACCCATTGGGCCAACCGCAACGAGCTCATTTATGATTTCTGCCTGAAAATGGGCTATGATATCAATAGGGCTTACGAGCTTATAAACTCCGAAAACGGCATAAAGGGCACCGGCGGCAGAGGTATGTCTGTGCGTATGTCGATCAGCGAACATTCGACCAAAATGATCGGAGATCAATATAAAAATCTTACTGAAGACTGGGAGGACGAAGACGAAGAGAATGTTATAGAATCGTTCAACGATTTTCTTCGTCAAAATGCCCATTATTTCAGAGAGGTAAGCAAGACACGCCTCGAAAAGTTCAAGACTCTTTACAGTGACTATGTAAAAATGTGTGGCTTGAGTCAGACCGGACTTATGGAAAGACTGAATGACCTCTTTGGTTATGATGAATCCGATTTGGAGTATACTGAAGCCACATCTGATGATGGTGATTATGAACTCACCAAAGAAGAAGTCGTTGCGGGTTACCATGTCGAGCTTATTATTTATGAAATAAAGAGAGCGAAGAAAGAGGCAGACAAAGCGGCGGCACGCGTGGGCGCTAAAAGCAGAGATCTTGATTACCTCAAATATATGGATAAAGAGCTTGCAGATATAGTAAAAAGAGCGCTTAACAAGGCAATACGAGAGGGCGAAGAAGATCTTGAATTGAGTGAGCTTGGCAGCTATATCCACGATATTCTGGTTTCAGAGTATTCCAACAGCAATAAGGCGGCTAAGATTACCAAGACAGAGCTTGCCGATAAGCTCAGAAGCATGAGGCTTCCGGATGCCGGTGATATCGAGAAGGTTGAAAGCGGCGATAAGAAGAAGGCCGAAATGGGTATCAAACGTATAAAAAAGCTGATCAATGATGACAAGTCGGGCACTGAAAATCCTATCCGTCATGATATATCAGACTATCTTAACGGCAAAAAGGATATTCCCCGTGATGTTATGATAAAGATGTTTCTTATTTCCTTTGTAGCCGGAAAGCCTGACAAGGAAGAAGACGAAGAAACAGTCAATGATATGCTTTTTGATGTAAGAGATCTGCTTTATGAATGCGGATATCCCGATTTGTATGTAAGAGCAGCCGATGGTTTTGATGCTCTTATTTATAAAGCTTATGCCAATTCGCTTAAATCATACGGTGAATCGGGAAAAGTAAATTATGAGGAAGCTTACAGACAGATGGTTAAGCAGGTTATAGGAGATATACTCAATTCAATAGAAAAACTCAGTTTTGTTGAATGATCTTGCTTTCCGACTTTAAAACTCCAGATATATATTGAGCAGCCTCCGTTCGGAAGTCTATAATATGGACATAAAAAACGAACGGAGGCTGATGAACGTCCGGCATGCGGGATGATTTGTCGGTGCTCTAACCCGGGAGGGATCGCTTATATGAGTGAAACAGACAAACTGAAATACAGACAGATAAGATACGACGATTATATAGAAGAGTTCGATAAGCTGACCGACAGAAACATGGTGATTCAGCTGGACCTGGCCGACCTGAAGACGCTTGTGGGCGAAGACGAGCTTGTTGAATGCTATGAGGGCCGAGGAAGCCTGCAGCAGTGCATGGAAATGGCGAGGCAGTGCATCAGCAGCTCGACCGAAAGGATAATGATAATTGCCGAGGCACTTACCCTTGAGTGTCTTAACCAGTTTTGCGAAAGGGTGTCGCGTCTTGCAGCGCCCGATGCAAATATCATAATGGGGGCAATGATCCCCGAGGAATGGGACGGCCAGTGGGGGAAGGAAGATGACGGAAGCGATCATTTCGGCTTTCATATCGTAACTCCGGCTAAGCCTATCAGAATGGATAATCCTTTGCTTTTGGGCTTCAGCAGCGTTCTCAAAAGCTCAAAGAGCACATACACACAGCTGATCCCCTTTGCGGCAGGAGGAACCAGCATATGCTACAAGGCCGTCGATGCCGATGGAAGCTCGGTGCTTATCAAAGAAGTATATCCCATCTCTATCGGACGCAAGCTTGTTCGTGACGGCGACAGCCTGGTGCCCAAGTCGAGCAATGAG
>JAFQVZ010000342.1 GCA_017407765.1 Clostridia bacterium
GGTCTCGGCCCAGTTTTCGGCAATGGCATCGCGGCGCGCCTCAAGCGCCTCCTCGACCTCGGCCATCTTGCCCTCCTTTACCTTGGCGATAAAGAACTCGTGGGCATCACCCTCGCCTGCGGGAGCATGGAGGATATAGTCGTCAAGCAGCGCCTTGTCGACGCCGTATTCGCCAAATATCTCGCCCTTATCCTCGCTTGTGCGCGGGACCTCGTTGCCTCCGAAAAAGTCAAGAACGCCGTTCCACAGCCCGCGCACGCCCTGCATGGTGCCATCCACCACCTGACCGGCGCCGTCGGCTATGTCATTCCCGGCATTGTTCATGTCGTTCTGGCCATTGCCGTTCTGAGTGCCGTTGCTGACGCCGGGGTCCTTCTGCTCGTCCCTGTCGTCATTGCGTCCGCAGCCCACCGCAAGCGAGAAGGCAAGCAGGGCAGCAAGTGTGAGTAAAAAAAGCTTTTTCATTTCTGCCGTTTCCTTTCAATTGTTATATTCCGATGATCGGCCATCTTATTATTCGTGGCTTGACGGCTGATTATTAAGGCATATCCGATAACTTTTTGGAAATAAGATTACGATAAGTTAAATCAAAGATTTTTATTACATTTTACCCCTCTTAAAATCGCTGAAAAACATAAAAATAGATTGACAGAAGCTGTCCCTTGAATATATAATACATAGTGCGTTTACTGTTGAGCAGTATGCCCCACGGGGGCTTTCATTAATCCGTATTGGGAGGTGTAAACATGGTTCGTACCTATCAGCCTAAGAAGCGTCAGCGCAGCAAAGAGCATGGCTTCATGAAGCGCATGAGAACAAAAAACGGCAGAAAAGTTCTCGCCAGACGTCGCGCTAAGGGAAGAGTAAGACTGTCCCACTAAGATAATTAAGACCGCTTTTCAAGCGGTCTTAAAGTTTTAAAGGGTGACTTTTATGATCAAAACTCAATCCTTGAACGAGAATCACAGATTCCGTGCCCTGTATGGAAGGGGCAAAAACAAAACAGGCAAAGCCATGTCGGTCTATGTCATGCGCAACCGCCTGGGCAAAGTCGACCGCCTTGGTCTGACCGTCTCCAAAAAAATCGGCAATGCAGTGACGCGCAACCATGTACGCCGCAGGATCAGAGAGGCCTACAGGATGCTGGAGCCGCAGATAAAGGATGGATACGACATCGTCATCGTAGCTCGCCACGCGAGCGAAACCATGCTGTTTACAGCACTGACCGACGAGATGAAGAGTTTAATGACGGCCCTCGGGGTCATCAAAGAGGAAAAAGGCGATGCTTAAGCGTCTTTTTTTATGGCTTATAAGGTTCTACCGCAAGTATCTTTCATCTCTCAAGCGGCATCCCACATGCTGCTATACACCTACCTGCTCTCAGTATGCCCTTGAGGCCATCGAGAAGTACGGCGCCATAAAGGGAGGCTTTCTGGCCTTCCGGCGGATATTACGGTGCAACCCCTTTTCCAAAGGGGGATATGATCCGGTACCGTAGACCTGCGTGCCCTTGTGGGCGAGCACGCACACAGCAGAATACCCCAAAGCCGCATGTTTGCGGCGCAATTACAAGGAGAAACTTATCAGATGGGTGCAATATTTAATATAATTGCGACACCGATGGGCTATGTTATGGAGTGGATCTATAACACGGTCCTTAACTATGGCTACTCCATTCTGGCATTTGCGCTGCTGGCAAAGGTCATCATGCTGCCCTTCTCCATCAAGCAGAAGAGAAGCATGATCACAACTCAGCGCATCAATCCCAAGCTCAGGGAGCTCCAGAAGAAGTATGGCCACGACAAGGAAAAGTACTCTCAGGAAATGCAGCGCCTGTATGCAGATTACGGCGCTTCTCCCATGGGCGGCTGCGGCACATCGCTGCTGACCCTGCCCATCATGCTCGGTCTCTACTACGTTGTAACAATGCCCATCACATACATGATGCATGTTCCCACTGAAGAGATCACCGCTATCGCTCAGGCCCTGGGCGTTGAAACCACCAAGTTCGGCTTCCAGATGACCATTGCCGGAATGCTGAACGAGAGCTTCGACGCCGTCAAGCACCTCAGCGCAAACCTCATGCCCCTTGACTTTACCTTCTTTGGTCTCGACCTGTCGCAGACTCCCAGCTTCAAGGAGCCTGCCCTTAACTGGATCATTCCCATCCTGTCGGCTGCGACATCCTGGGGATATACCCATGTTATGAACACCATGAACCAGGTCATCTCGATCAACGTCAACGGCAAGAAGCCCGACGGCGATGACGAGAAGGTCCAGCAGATGAACAAGAGCATGAACCTGATGATGCCCCTTATGTCGGGCTATTTCGGCTTCGTACTGCCCGGCGCAGTCGGCCTTTACTGGATAGCCAACAACCTTTTCATGTGCGTACAGGAGGTCGCTCTGACATCCTACTGCCTGAGAAAGGATAAGGAAGAAATCGAGCTTTATAAAACCGGAGGAAATAGAGTAAAATGATCAAAGTCATAGAGGCAAAAGGTGATACCATTGATGCCGCTATCCAGAATGCTCTGAATATTCTGGGCTGCGATCGTGATGAAGTTTCGGTTGAAGTAGTAAGCAACCCCAAGTCCGGCTTTTTCGGATTCGGTAAGCAGCCTGCCGTTGTAAAGGTCACATTCGAGGCCTCGCCCGCCGGCAAGGCAAAGGATTTTCTCGAAGGCCTGCTGATCCGTTTCGGCACACCCGCTCATATCGAGATCAGCGAAAACGCCGATGAAAAGACCATCCACCTCGAGCTTTCGGGTGAGAACATGGGCTCGATCATCGGCCGCCGCGGCGACACACTGGATGCCCTTCAGTATCTGACCTCCATCGTCACAAACAAGGACGAGGAAGATCGCTGGAGAGTTACAGTTGACACCGAGAACTACCGCGCAAAGAGAGAGGCTTCTCTCATTGCCCTCGCAAACAAGACAGCGCAGAAGGCTCTCAAGTACAAGAAGAGCGTTGCGCTGGAGCCCATGAATCCTCACGAGCGCAGGATCATCCATTCGGCGCTTCAGGATACAGAAGGCGTAACAACATATTCGACAGGCAGCGAGCCCAACCGTAAGGTCATCATCGCTCCTACCGATATGCCTCAGAGCCGCGGCAATGCCGGCAGAAAGCCTGCACAGAGCCGCTCGGGCAGCGCAAACCGCCGCTCCCGCAGCAGAAAGCCCCGCACTAAGGAAACCGGCACAGACGCAACACAGAGCAACTGATTCATCATACTTAAATAATTAAAAGCCACCCGAAAGGGTGGCTTTTTTTAGGTAATAGGTAATAAGTAAGAGGTAATAGGTGACGTTTTCCGTCAGATTGGTGTAGGGGCGAGCAAAGCGAACCCGTAGGGATTGACAAGAGCCTTCCCCTTGATGGGGAAGGGGGACCGCCGCACGGCGGTGGATGAGGTGACCTGCGTCCAGTCTGCTTCGCAGCAAGCGACGCCCTCTCAGTCGGTTTCACCGACAGCTCTCCCAGAGGGAGAGCCAAGAGCCCTCTTTTGAAAGAGGGTGGCATGCCGAAGGCATGACGGGTGTTTGGCCA
>JAFQVZ010000343.1 GCA_017407765.1 Clostridia bacterium
AGTTTCAAGGGCTTTTATGGTGGACGATACAGGACTCGAACCTGTGACCCCCTGCACGTCAAGCAGGTGCTCTAGCCAACTGAGCTAATCGTCCATTTTGCCGATCTTTCGGTCAACATCAGCTATTATACACAGTTGCCACCATTTTGTCAACATCTTTTTCAAAAATCTTATTCACCTCAAAGAGGGGCCCCGAGCGGGCCCCTCTTGATATTTTTCTTAAAGATCGAGCAGCTCGAGATCGGTGAGGATCTCCTTCTGGCGTTCAAAGAAGAGCAGCTGCTTGTTATGTTTGAAATATGCATCACTGCCATATCGGCTGATGAAGCGGGATGTATGCGAGTTTGCCGTAAGATCGGTGACAAGGATAAGGAGCTCGTTGCCCTCACCGAATGCCTTTTCGCAGAAGGCGAAAACATTCTCAAGCCACTTTCCGGCCTGCTTTGCCTTCTTTTTAAGCTCTTTTGTACGCTTGTCAAAGTCCTCTTTGATAAGCTTGAAGGCGCTTTCGGGGCCGAGGTTCGCCTTATTCATCACAGCCGCGCGCTGTTCTTCAAGTGCGGCAATACAGAGGCGCGACGCGCGGATGTCGTCTTCCGAGATCGAGCCTGCTGTTTTGGCTGCCTCAAGGCGTTCATTTTTATATCCCGCCTGTTCGGCAAGGAGCTCGGCACAGCCGGCTCTGCCGCTCATCAGCGCTGTTCTGACCTGCACAAGCGCCTTCATGTATTCATCCATCATCTTCTCGGTGATGCCGATATCCTTCATCTCATTTGACACGGCATCGATAAGCATGCTGATGAGAGCAAGTCGCTCGTCTAACTTGGCGCTGATGGCGCGGCCAACCACCGAGTCGCGTGCCGTTCCGTCCAGGATGCTTTCGATCTGATAGTCGGCCTTATATTTGTTAAAAAGGTCGTAATACACCGCGAACTCTTTTGCGATCTTGCTGTTCTGAACATACTGGGCCACCAGCTTCTGATCGACCTTTATTCCCTTACGCTCGTAAAGATGGATCATATCGGAAAGGTCGCTCCATCCGCGGGCTGTGACAAAGCTTTTGCCGTCCACGGTCGTTTCAATGCGGTAGAAATCGCCCTTTCTGATCTCGAGATATGTTATGACCGAAGGATGGATGCCCTTTTTGAAGGCATATTCCTTCCATGTCTCAAAATCAGGCTCCACATCGATGCGTTTGAGACGGTCCCATGTAACAACGTCGAACTCGTGGACCGAATTGTTGTATTCGGGAGGGTTGCCGGCCGTTACCACTACCCAGCCTTCGGGCACGCGATGGCGGCCGAACACCTTGTACTGCAGAAACTGGAGCATAACGGGGGCAAGGGTCTCGGAAACGCAGTTGATCTCATCAAGGAAGAGGATACCCTCCTTCATGCCGGTCTCCTCCATCATGTCATAGACCGATGCAATGATCTCACTCATGGTGTATTCCGAAACATCATACTCTTTTCCGCCATAGGTCTTGTGGCTGATAAAGGGCAGGCCGATAGCACTCTGGCGGGTGTGATGGGTCATGGAGTAGGAAATGAGGGCAACTCCCTTTTCGGCTGCCACCTGCTCCATAATGGCTGTCTTGCCGATGCCGGGAGGGCCCATCATGAAGATGGGACGCTGACGTTCGACAGGGATGATGTATGTGCCGAGGTCGTCCTTTTCAAAATAGGCGTCCATGGCATTGGTGATCTGAGTCTTGGCTTCTTTGATATTCATTATCTTATCCTCCTGTTATCATATTTCGTCCGGCTGGAGCACCAGCTTTATTGCCCAGGGCGGAACATCGGGGTTATTGTATTCATCATCAATATAAACAAAGGCTGTTTCATAGGGCGGATTCTTTCCCGGAAAGACGCCGTGTCCGTCGGTGAAATAAATAAGGCCTTTAAGGTTGCTGAACGAGCCGTTTTTAATAAGTCCGTCCACATATCTGAACACAGGCCTGAAATCGGTTCCGCCAAAACCGCGCAGCTTCATTTTCGAAATATACTCATCAAACTCTTCCATGCAGGTTATCCTGACCGCTTCCTGTATCTTTGCATCACACTGGATGATGACGATATTCACCTTCGAAAAAAAGTTTTCGGTGGATTTAAGTATGTTGTAGGTCTTCTGAACAAAGCGCTGGACCAGCTCGCCCGACACCGAACCCGATGTATCGATGGCGATGACAAACTCCCTTATTTTCTTGACCTCTTTATACTCAAGAGGTTCTATGAGAGGCATCTTTTCGTAAAGCCTGAGGCCGTAGGTGTAGAAAATATAATCGAACTCGTCGTCGTTGACCTTCATCACCTCGCCTCTTACGGCGAACTTTTTAAGAAAAGCAGTATAGTCATATCTTTCGCGGCTGAGGGCTGTAAGATTCTGAGTCAGGCTTCCTGCCTTATCACCTCTGCCCTTGCCGAAGGCCTCAAGCTCGGTCTGCATACGCCCGGCAATTTCCTTCCACATCTGCTGGAGTTCTTTGTCGCTGATATAATCCATGCCGCCCGAACCGTTCTGTTTGCTTTCGTATTTTCCGCCCGCTCCGCCGGGACTGTCGTTATCGCCTCCCGCTCCGCCTTCCTTATACCATTTCGAATGGTCATCGGTCATAAATGCAGCTTTGATGCTCTTGATTTTCTCTTCCGGGAGCCTTTTATCGCTGATAAAACGATAGATCTTTTCTGCCGTGAGGAACTTTATATTATCTTTAAAATACTCAAGCCACTCATGCTGGCTGCCGTGCCTTTTTGAAAGAGTGCATTTAAGGGCAAGATCATGAATAACGGCTTCTACCGCGATATCGCAGGCTATATCCCATTTTTCACGGTCAATGGAAGGCGACACAAAAGGATGGCTGAACACACAGTGCATTACCATGTGCAGATAACTGCGTGCCACCTCAGCCTGATCGTCGCGGAAAGCCTTAAGCACCTGGCCTGCGCCGTACCAGAGCTTTTTGCCGTCGGTTTCATATCCTCCGTCATGCTGCTCAGGCTCAAGGCTGCTCACCGCCACATCAAGAAATCTCAGGCTGAGCAGAAGGTTGTTTCTGGCCAGGGTGAGGACATCTTCCGCAAGCTTTTCCATACGCTCGGTTTTATTATCGTTTTTTTCCACAGTATTCCTCCTTTCAAGGCATTATTTTCCCATAATGTTTATGGCAGTATTATAAACCTACGGTTAAATGTGCCTCAAAAAGGATGTGGAGTTTCGGTGTCAGATATAAAAAAACCTGTGCAGAAAGTTCTGCACAGGCTGTGAATATAAAACAAAAAGAGCCACCCAAAGGTGACTCTTAGTGGTGGACGATACAGGACTCGAACCTGTGACCCCCTGCACGTCAAGCAGGTGCTCTAGCCAACTGAGCTAATCGTCCATTTGGTTTTCTGCTGACCTTTCAGTCAACATTGGTTATTATACATAGTTGCCGCCATTTTGTCAACATCTTTTTTCAAAATATTTTTTTGCATTAACTGCTCTTCTATGGTACACTAAAAGCATAATATTATAACAAAGGAGAAAAGCACTATGATCAAAACAAATGAAAAAACTCTTCCTATCGTATCGGTACAGGGTCAGGTAGTCCACCCCTCCTTCTCTAAAAAAGGCAAGATGACCGTCGATGGCGACATCATCTTTATGCCCGGCACAGGCGGCGTTACCTATAATGCAAAGATCGGAGATATCTGCGTAGGCTGGACCGCCGACCATCTTGAACCCGGCGTAACCACCCGCAACCCCGTTGAGGCATATAACGATGCTTATGTATGCTATTCCTGCATCGGCAACGAGGCAAAGGTCGTTTCGGGCGATGCCAAGGGCCGCAAGGGCTTTGTCACCGGCAAGCACGGCGGCTGCGAACACCTTATGATCTATTTTGACGACGAGACCCTCGAGCTCCTCGCTCCCGACGACAAGATCCTCGTCAAGTCGCAGGGTCAGGGCATGGCTCTCACCGATTATCCCGAGATCATCCTGCGCAATCTCTCCCCCGCTCTGCTCCACGCAATGAATATCACCGAAAAGGACGGCAAGCTGCAGGTCGGCGTTGCCAAGATCGTTCCCGGCTGCATCATGGGCTCCGGACTTGGCTCGGGCAGCGCCAGCGGCGACTATGACATCACCCTCTTTGACGAAGGCATCACCAAGGAATACGGCCTTGACACGCTGCGTTTCGGCGACATCGTCTGCATCAAGGATGCCGACACACGTTACGGCAGAACATATCAGACCGGCGCCGTCACCATCGGCGTTGTCATCCACAGCGACTGCTATGCGGCAGGCCACGGCCCCGGTGTCACAACAATCATGTCCTGCAAGACCACACTGATCGAGCCGGTCATCGACGAAAAGGCAAACCTTGCCGACCTGCTCATCAAATAATTTGCTTTAAATAGCTAAAATAGCCGCTTTTTGTTGACACTTTTTTTACTATTTGTCCGATTGACAGGTCTGAGCTGCATGTGATATCATAATTTCACAGTTGAATATCCCCTCATGAGGGAGTAGTTGGCACGCATATCCGCGTGTTTCAAGTCAACATCATAGCCTATCGGGCTTGGCTTGGATGAAATAACCAGACTCATGTATGATCCCGCGGTCATACATGAGTCTTTTTTGTTTTCATCCATATTAATCTCAGTTCATTGTAAATAATATAATAAACAGGAGGAATTTCAATGAAGCATTACACCCGCACCTTTGAAGAGATCGCCGTTTCTCTCGGCACCTCTGTCAGAGGCCTGTCTGCGCAGGATGCCGAGCGCAAGCGCATGGAAGTTGGCAAGAACGTTCTTGCCGAGGCTCCCAAGCCCTCGCTGCTCAAGCGTTTCCTCTCGCAGATGGCCGACCCCATGACCCTCATCCTGATCGCTGCCGCCTGCGTATCCCTTATCACAGCCGCATATTCCGGTGAGGGCTTTGCCGACGTCATCATCATCATGGCCGTTGTAATCATCAACGCCTGCCTTGGTGTTTATCAGGAAAGCAAGGCTGAAAAGGCCATCGAGGCCCTTCAGGCCATGTCAGCCGCCACATGTAAGGTAATTCGCGACGGTAAGAATCAGGTCATCAAGAGCGAAGACCTCGTTCCCGGCGACATCATCCTTCTCGAGGCCGGCGACGCAGTTCCCGCAGACGGCCGTCTGTTTGAAAGCTTCAGCCTCAAGATCGAAGAAGCTGCTCTGACAGGTGAATCGGTCCCCGTATCCAAGATCATCGAAGTTCTGGGCATGGACGGCGGCGAGGTCGCCCTCGGCGACCGCAAGAACATGGTCTATATGGGCAGCACAGTTGCCTACGGCCGCGGCGCAGCCATCGTTACCGAGACCGGTATGAACACCGAGATGGGCAAGATCGCCGATGCTCTTGCAAAGGCTCAGGAAGGCCAGACACCCCTGCAGATCAAGCTGGGCCAGCTCAGCCACCTGCTTTCCAAGCTGGTAATCGGCATCTGTGCCTTTATCTTTGCCTTCACACTCGTCCGCACAGGCGACTTCTCCGGCGCAGTTATGCTCGACACATTCATGGTCGCGGTTTCCCTCGCCGTTGCCGCTATCCCCGAAGGCCTGGCAACAGTAGTTACCATTGTTCTCTCTATCGGCGTTACCAATATGTCCAAGCGTAATGCCATCATCCGTAAGCTTACGGCTGTTGAGACTCTGGGCTGCACCCAGATCATCTGCTCCGACAAGACAGGTACTCTTACACAGAATAAGATGACTGTTGTCGACGACTTTACAAACAACAAGACACTCCTCGCAACAGCAATGGCCCTCTGCTCTGACGCCAAGCTGGAGTCCGACATGGTCGGCACCATCGGTGAGCCCACAGAGTGTGCTCTCGTAAGCTTTGCAGCATCCCTCAAGCTCTATCAGCCCGAGCTTCAGAAGGCCGAGCCCCGCGTAGGCGAAGCTCCCTTCGACTCCGGCCGTAAGATGATGTCCACCGTCCATGAAAAAAACGGCAGCTTCATCCAGTACACAAAGGGTGCTCCCGACGAGATCCTCATCAGATGCACAAAGTACCTCGACGAGAACGGCAATGTTGTTCCCATGACCGATGCCATCAAGGCAAAGATCCTCGGCGCCAACAAGGATATGGCCGACAAGGCCCTCCGTGTTCTCGCCGCTTCCTATCGCGACCACGCCTCCATGCCCACCGACCTCGAGCCTCAGGCTCTTGAGCAGGATCTGACATTTATCGGTCTCTGCGGCATGATCGACCCCGTACGTCCCGAGGTAAAGGATGCCATCGCACTCTGCCGCACATCGGGCATCCGCCCCGTTATGATCACCGGCGACCATAAGGACACAGCCGCTGCCATCGCCAAGGAGCTGGGCATGATCCAGTCCAGCGACGAAGCTATGACAGGCCTCGAGCTCTCGGCGCTCTCTGACGAAGAGTTCTATGAAAAGATCGAGCACATCAGTGTTTACGCCCGTGTGCAGCCCGAACACAAGGTCCGTATCGTTGAGACATGGAAGAAGAAGGGCTATATCACAGCCATGACAGGCGACGGCGTTAACGACGCCCCCTCCATCAAGACAGCCGACATCGGCGTCGGCATGGGTATCACAGGCACCGACGTTACAAAGAACGTTGCCGACATGGTTCTGGCCGACGACAACTTTGCAACCATCGTTTCGGCTGTTGAAGAAGGCCGCCGTATTTACGACAACATCCGTAAGTCGGTCCAGTTCCTTCTCAGCTCCAACCTCTCCGAAGTTCTCAGCATCTTCTTCTCGACCCTGCTGGGCTTCACCATCCTCAAGCCCGTCCACCTGCTGTGGATCAACCTGATCACCGACTGCTTCCCCGCTATGGCCCTCGGTATGGAAGAAGCCGAGCCCGGTGTTATGAACCGCAAGCCCAGACCCGCTAAGGAGAGCCTGTTTGCCGACGGCCTCGGCTTCGACATCGGCTTCCAGGGCGTTGTTGTAACACTTCTGACCCTGGCCGCCTACTTCATCGGCCACTTCATGGAAGCCGGCGTATGGGAGATCGCAGAGAGCCCCGACGGCATGACAATGGCATTCCTTACCCTGAGCATGACCGAGATCTGCCACAGCTTCAACCTGAGAAGCCAGAA
>JAFQVZ010000037.1 GCA_017407765.1 Clostridia bacterium
TATACCTTGCCGAAGTTGCCCTTGGATTCAACAAAAGGAACCAGCAGCGATTCGTTGCCTCTTGTAAGGCGCACCATTGTTTCATAGATGGCCGCATCGCCGTGAGGATTGAGCTTCATGGTCTGGCCGACAACGTTGGCCGACTTGGTCAGAGCGCCGCCCAGCAGGCCCATCTTATACATTGTATAAAGCAGCTTGCGGTGAGAAGGCTTGAAGCCGTCGATCTCGGGCAGAGCGCGGGAGACGATGACGCTCATGGCATAGGGCATATAGTTGGTCTCGAGGGTCTCGGCAATATTCTGTTCGGTAAAATACTTTTTGCTCATATATTCTCCTTAGCTGATGTCGGCCATCTCGAGGTATTTTGCGCCGTGCTCGGCGATAAAGTCCTTTCGTCCCGAAAGGTTGTCGCCCAGAAGAACATCAAACATCTGAGCTGTAAGGGCGGCATCGGAGGGCATGATCTTGATAAGGCGGCGTGTTTCGGGGTTCATGGTGGTCTCCCACATCATTTCGGGTTCATTTTCACCAAGACCCTTCGAGCGCATGATCTCATATTTCTTGCCTTCCAGCTTTTTAAGGATATCGTCGCGCTCCTTTTCGTTGTAGGCAAAATACGATTTTCCCTTGCAGGTGATCTCAAACAGAGGAGATTCGGCGATATATACATATCCTTCTTCGATAAGCCTGGGAGTAAGGCGGTAAAGCATGGTCAGCAGAAGCGTGCGGATCTGATAGCCGTCATAGTCGGCATCGGTGCAGATGATGATCTTGTTCCATCTGAGGCCCGCCATGTCGAATGTGGCCATGTCCTTGTTCCGTGTTTCAATCTCGGCGCCGCAGCCGAGGATCTTGATAAGGTCGGTGATGATCTCGCTCTTGAAGATGCGGTCATAGTCGGCCTTAAGGCAGTTGAGGATCTTGCCGCGGATGGGCATGATGGCCTGAAACTCGGGGTCGCGTCCCTGCTTGCAGGAGCCGAGGGCCGAGTTACCCTCAACGATATATATTTCGCGTCGGCTTACATCCTTGGTACGGCAGTCGGCAAAGCGCTGGATACGCGTGAGGACATTTACTTCGCCGGTCAGCTTCTTTTTGATATTGAGGCGGGTCTTTTCTGCCTGTTCACGCGAGCGCTTGTTGACGAGGATCTGGTCACAGATCTTGTCGGCTTCCTGCTTGTTCTCGATAAAGTAGATCTCGAGGGTAGACCTTAAGAAGTCGGTCATCATGTCCTGAATGAACTTATTTGTGATGGCTTTCTTGGTCTGGTTTTCGTAGGAAGTATATGTCGAGAATCCGTTTGTGATAAGAATAAGGCTGTCGGCAATATCGTTCCAGCGGATCTTGCTTTCATTCTTCTGATATTTGCCGGTCTGCTTGATATATCCGTCAAAGGCCGATACAAAGGCCGAACGCGCTGCCTTGTCAGGCGAGCCGCCGTGCTCGAGAAAAGAGGAATTGTGGTAATATTCGACTACGGGATTTGCATTGGAGAAGCAGAAGACTGCCTCGACCTTTACCTTATAGTCGGGCTTATCCTCGCGGTCGCGGCCTATCTTTTCGGTGGAGGCATGGCGGGCGGGCGCAATGGCATCAAGGCCTGCCAGCTCGGCCACATAGTCAACTATGCCGTTTTCATAAACAATGGTCTGTTCCTCAAACTTGCCCTTTTCGGTCTCAAAGCGAAGGATAAACTTGAGGCCGGCATTTACAACGGCCTGCTTTTTAACTACCTCTATGAAATACTCATAGGGAATGTTGATATCGGTGAAAACCTCGATGTCGGGCAGGAAACGCTGGACAGTGCCGGTGCGTTTGCCGCTGAAGGGTTCTTTTATAAGCTTATCTTTGCCGGGAGTGACATTTTCGCCGCGTTCAAAGCGCAGGGAATATTTGAAGCCGTCGCGGTAAGAGGTGACCTCCATAAAACGGGAGGCATACTGAGTGGCGCAGGCGCCGAGGCCGTTGAGACCCAGCGCAAAGCCATAGTTATCGCCTGAGGTGTTTTCGTATTTGCCGCCGGCATAGAGCTCGCAATATACAAGCTCCCAGTTGAAGCGCTGCTCCTTCTCGTTATAGTCGAGAGGTATGCCGCGGCCAAAGTCTTCGATCTCGATAGAGCGATCGGCATAGACAGTGATCTTGATACGGTCGCCATAGCCTTCTCGGGCTTCATCTATAGAGTTGGAGAGGATCTCAAAAAATGCGTGTTCACAGCCCTCAAGCGAGTCGGAACCAAAGATGACTCCCGGACGTTTGCGAACGCGGTCGGCACCTTTGAGTGAGGAAATACTTTCGTTGCCGTAGGAAGGTTTGGTTGTTTTGGCCATTAAAAGAGGACCTCCATATATAAATAGGTGTTTGTTAAACAAATAAGCATAATAATTGGCATTCCTGCACAATATATATAAGAAAAGAAAATGCTGCATCGGAGGCATGATCCCGTGCGGTATTATAATATATGACGGGAGGAACCAGGATGCAGATATTAAACAGACGCAGTAAAGACAATATAAGCAGCGAAGACCGTCTGCTGCTGTGTGATTTTTTCGGGGCCAAGGACGAGCTTGACGCAATAAGACAGAAGTTTGAATATGTCACCGAGCCCGAGATGATCGCGTCATGCATTTATGAGATGCGCTCGGTGCAGGAGAGATATTCATATCTGCTGGGTAAGGTGCGGAGCAGGGGACTTAGTCTTGGAAACCGCAGTCAGTTGGAATAGCTTTTATTCTCTGCGCTGGCGTTTTTTGCGTTTTCTTGGATCCTCGGGTTTGTCCCACAAAACCGGGGTTTTGCGGGGGCCCTTTTATTTAATAGATTTGCGGCAAATGAATGGCCGCAAATCGGGCGCCGCATCAGCGGCGAGGGCTGGAAACCCGCGTATTTTTGCTGATGGCAGGGAGTATTACTCTCTGCGCTGGCGTTTTTTGCGTTTTCTCGGATCCTCGGGTTTGTCCCACAAAACCGGGGTTTTGCGGGGACCCTTTTATTTAATAGATTTGCGGCAAATGAATGGCCGCAAATCGAGCGCCGCATCA